>JAZQCS010000122.1:0-52127 GCA_045546415.1 Clostridia bacterium
AACAACAGAAGAAGAAACACTTTCAACCCGTTCAAGCATGGCATCTGCATATGCAAGTGCATTTTTACGCATTTCAAGCTCCTGAGCAGAAGCTTCGGCAACAATCTGTTCAGCCTTGGCTTTAGCCTGCTTTGCAATTTCGTGCTCATCAACAAGAGCAAGCATCTTTTGTTTTGCATCTTCAATGATGGCATCTGCTTCCTTTTCTGCGTCTGCAAGGATTTTCTGGCGCTCCTCTTTTACCCATCTTGCCTGTTTAATTTCATCGGGCATTTTAAGGCGAAGCTCCTCAAGCATGGAGAGAAGATCCTCCTTGTTAGTAAGGGAATAGCCAAAAAGAGAAAAGTTCTTTTCCACGGTATCCTCAATTTCCTCAAGAATTTCCAAAATTTCCATAGCTTTTACCTCCAAAAATCAAGTTTTGCATAATTTTTTATAAATAGGGTCTATAAGTTCAGCGGGAACAAAATCTTCCAGGCTTCCGCCGTGGCGTGCGATTTCTTTGACGATACTGGAGCTTAAAAAACAGTATCTGTCCGAAGTGGCAAGGAACATGGTTTCAATTTCCGGTGCCAGCTTTTCGTTTAAAAGAGCCATCTGAAATTCATACTCAAAATCCGAAACAGCACGGAGACCTTTTACAATTACAGAAGCGTTTTCCTGTTTTACAAAATCGACAAGAAGACCGTTAAAGGACTTCACTTCTACATTTTCAATGCCGTGGGTTGCAGCCTTAAGCATTGCAACTCGCTCGTCAAAGGTAAACGCAGGGTTTTTTGCTGCGTTAGTAAGAACTGCCACAATTACCTTGTCGAATATTCTTGAGGCGCGTTTAATAATGTCAAGATGACCGTTTGTTACAGGGTCAAAACTACCGGGATAAACTGCTATTTTTTGTACCATGTACGGAACTCCCTCTCAAAAACAGCTACGCTTTAATGTACTTATACAATTACATTATACACCAAGTTTTGCAATTAATCAATACCATTTTTATAAATTTTTAAAGAAATTCTGCCATATTTTTTGTTTTTTATACAATTCAGGCGTAAAAGTCCTTCAATTTCTTCTTCGGATTCGTCTCGTTCAACCGAAACAAAGCCATCCTTGTTAAGCAGATTTCGTTGTTCTATTATTTTAAGAGCCTTTTCGGCAAGACCTTTGCTGTAGGGCGGGTCAATGAATATGACATCAAAGGTTTGGGTGCAGGTTTCGAGAAACCGCAGAGAATCTGTTTTTAAAACGGTTGCCCTGGAAATAAGCTTTGTGTGTTCAAGGTTTGCTTTTATACAGGAAATTGCATCAGCTCCCATATCAATAAAAACACAGGTTTCAGCACCCCGGCTCAGGGCCTCAATACCAAGAGCTCCGCTGCCGGCAAAAAGGTCCAGGACTTTTTCGCCGTAAAACGTGCCGCCAAGCATAGAAAAGAGACTGCCTTTTACCTTGTCGGAGGTGGGGCGTGTTGCAAGCCCTTCAGGAGTTTTTAAATTGTGCCCTTTTGCATCTCCTGCAATAACTCTCATTTATTCCTCATCCTTAAATCCGAATTCCTTCATCAGGTAATTATTGTTGCGCCAGTCGTCCTTAACCTTAACCCAAAGCTCAACATAGGCTTTCTTTTCGACCATTTTTTCAATGTCGGTGCGGGCAGCCTGACCTATTTTTTTGAGCATTTCACCGTTTTTGCCGATTATAATACCTTTATGGGTGGATTTTTCGCAGTAGATGTTTGCAATTATGCGTACAAGATTTTCTTCCTCTTTGTATTGCATAATTTCAATGGCAACACCGTGGGGAACCTCTTTGTCAAGCATACGAAGAAGCTTTTCGCGGATAATTTCAGCGGCAACCTCACGCTCCTGCATATCGGTAATCATATCCTCAGGGTAAAGCATAGGACCTTCGGGCAAAAGCTTTTCAATTTCGGCTACAACCTTGTTTACACCGTCAACCGAACGGGCGCTGATGGGCATAATTGCTGCAAAATCAAGCTCTTTTGAAAAAGCCTCAATCTGTGGAAGAAGGTCGGCTTTATCGGGGAATTTGTCGATTTTATTAATCACAAGTATGCAGGGCAAACCGCTTTCGCGGATGCTATCCATAATGGTAAGCTCATTTCCCCGTATCTGGTCACCGGCTTCAACAATAAAAACAATTGCATCGGCATCCAGGGCGCAGTTTTCTGCAGTTCGTACCATATATTCACCAAGCTTGTTTTTTGGCTTGTGAATACCCGGTGTATCAACAAAAACAATCTGGCTGTCCTCTGTGGTGCGTATAGCAAGAATTTTTCCTCTTGTGGTCTGGGGCTTGTCCGAAATAATTGCAAGCTTCTGACCTATTGCGTGATTTATAAAGGTGGATTTGCCGGCATTTGGTCTGCCTATTACGGCAACAAAGCCGGAAACGAATTTATTTTCCATAGTTAACTCCGTTTTAAATTATTTTCCTTTTACAACTGTAACCGATTTTATAACAGGATAGTTGACAGGAAGGCTGTTTTCACCGGTAGGGCTAACAGATACAGGACAAGAGGCAATGGCATCAACAACATCAAGACCTTCTGTTACAACACCGAATGCTGCATAGTTGCCGTCCAGGAACTGACTGTCGGCATCACAAATAAAGAACTGGCTGGAAGCACTGTTAGGCTCGTTTGTTCTTGCCATGGAAATTATACCACGCTTGTGAGTGATGGTGTTTTTGTCAAAGCCATTAGCGGAAAACTCACCCTTAATTGTGCCGCAGGGCTTGGTTTCTTCTGTGTTTTCAAGGGTGTAACCGCCACCCTGAATCATAAAGCCTTTAACAACACGGTGGAAAATGGTGCCCTCGTAGAAGCCCTCGTTTGCAAGCTTAACAAAGTTTGCAACAGTTTCGGGAGCGTAATCCTTATAAAGGTCAAGCGTGATATCACCGTATTCTTCAACGGAAATTACAACTGTATGAGAAGGCTTTGCCTTCTTTGCAGGCTCGTTTGTTCCGGCAACCTCTTCTTTTTCACCGCAGGCGGTAAAGAAGCAGGCAACCATCGTTACACAAAGAATAAGAGATAAAAGTTTTGTCATTTTTTTCATTTTTAGCACCTCGTTTTATTATTCATGTTTATTATTTTACCACAAAAACATATTTTTGTAAATAGAATTTATAAAAAAATTAATATCCCATTTCTTCACTTAATGAATCGTCGTTTTCAATCCAGTCGTTTACATCAATTATGCGGTAATCATTCTTAGTATCCCGGACAACCACCTTTTCTATGCCGGCGTTAATTACCATACGCTTGCACATTGCACAGCAGTTGGCATCCTTAACAAGCTCACCGGTAGTTGCATCCTTACCCACAAGGTAAAGGGTTGCACCAATCATATCACGGCGGGAAGCACTTATAATGGCATTGGCTTCCGAATGCACGGAACGGCATTTTTCGTAGCGTTCACCACGGGGAATGTTCATTTTCTCGCGAAAACAGTAGCCAAGCTCGGTACAGTTTTTTCTGCCTCTGGGTGCACCTGCATAGCCCGTTGAAATTATTTCGTCGTTTTTAACAATTATGGAACCGTAATGGCGTCTCAGACAGGTGCCTCTTTCCAGTACGGTTTCAGCAATGTCAAGGTAATAGTTGGTTTTGTCTCTTCTTTCCATAATAATCCTCCTAACTTATAATGCCCTCTGCTTTTATTTCGCTGAACATACGCAGAACCTTACGGCGTAAATCCTTATGTTCCGGAAGTAACAGCTCGGGGTCAGTTTTTAAAATATCCTTTGCACAGTCGGCAGCACATTTTAAAAGCACTCCATCTGTGGCAAGATTCGCAATTTTAAGGTCGGGCAGACCGTGTTGTCGCACTCCTAAAAAATCTCCGGGACCGCGAAGCTCAAGGTCCTTGTTTGCAATAACAAAACCGTCGTTTGTTGAACACATAACCTGAAGCCGTTTTCCGGTCATTTCCGAGGAACCGTTTGAAACCAGAATACAGTAAGCTTTGTCGCTTCCTCTGCCCACCCGGCCTCTCAGCTGGTGAAGGGTTGAAAGTCCGAATCGTTCGGCATTTTCAATAACCATAACCGAAGCGTTTGGTACATTTATGCCAACCTCTATAACGGTTGTGGAAACAAGAATGTCTGTTTCGCCTTTTGCAAAGCTTTCCATAATGGCTTTTTTCTCGGCAGCTTTCATTTTGCCGTGAAGAAGTGCTACCCTGCGATGAGAAAAGGTTTTATCACGCAGTCGTTCGAAAAGCTGTGTGGCAGATTCCAGGTCGATTTTTTCGGACTCCTCAACTAAAGGACAAACCACAAATACCTGTCTGCCTTCAGCAATTTGGCTATCAATAAATTTTTCGATTCTGGAACGCATACCCTCGTTTACCGCAAAGGTTTCAACGGGCTTTCTTCCGGGAGGAAGCTGATTTATTACCGAAATGTCAAGGTCTCCGTACAGAATAAGCGCAAGAGTCCGGGGAATGGGCGTTGCACTCATTACAAGTACATGGGGCATAATGCCCTTTTCCCTGAGAGCGGCTCGTTGCTTTACACCGAAACGGTGCTGCTCGTCGGTTATGATAATTCCGGGGTTTTTGTATTCAACATTATCCTCAATAAGTGCGTGAGTGCCTATAACAACTTTTGCCTCACCGGTTTTTATTTTTCCAAGAATTTTTTTCTTTTCGGAAGCGGTGGTGGCACCGGTAAGAAGCACAATTTCCTCTTCCGGGAAATAACGCCTGGCTTCGAGATAGTGCTGTGATGCAAGAACACCGGTAGGAGCCATTAAAACTCCCTGGTATCCTTCGCATACTGCACAGTATATGGCGGCAAAAGCCACCACGGTTTTACCTGAACCAACATCACCCTGAACAAGTCTGCTCATGGGGATGTCGGCAGAAATATCCTTTAAAATTTCACCGCACACAGTTTGCTGAGCCTCAGTAAGTGTAAAGGGCAGCTTGTTCAGAAAGGCTTTTATGTGCTCTCTGCCGTTAATTACCGGTGCACCGTGCTTTTTGCCTGCAGACCGTAACCGGAAAAGACCCAACTGCATAAACAGAAGCTCCTCAAAAACAAACCTTCTCCGCGCGGCTTCGTAATCCTCCACGGTTTCGGGAAAATGAACCGAGGAAATGGCGCGGTTTATTTCGGGAAGGGTGTATTTTTCACGGAGGTAGGTAGGAAGATATTCCTTAATAACCCCTTTTGACATATCCACACAGTTTTTTGCAATGGTGCGTATGGTTTTCTGCGGCAGGTTTTCGGTGAGAGGATAAACAGGCACAACTCTGCCTGTATGCAGATTTTTCTCTGCCGGCTCATAGGTTGGAGAGGTAATCTGCACCTTGCCGAACTTTTTTTGCACCTTGCCGTAAAAGTTGTATTTTTCGCCTATGCGGAAAGCATTTTTTATGTATTTGTTGTTAAACCAGGTCATTGTGGCAATATCGTTTCCGCTGCGTACAAGCACAGAGTATATTTTCATATTGCTCCGTACATGGGCAACAGTAACATCCGAGTAAATTTCACCGCATATACAAGCGGTTTCACCGTCGCACAGCTGACGGATTTCTTTTATTTCGCTGCGGTTTTCCACAAACCTTGGAAAAAACCACAGCATATCATAAAGGGTGTGAATGCCGAGACGGTGAAGAAGCTTTGCTTTTGCCTCACCCACACCTTTTATGTAGGTTATGTCCTTTAAAAGAAAATCGTTCTCACCGTTCAATGCTTTCACCTGCCTTTTTTCAGAAATGTACGGTAGCTTTCGGCTATGCATCTGGTGTTTGTTGAAACCATATCGTCGTGACCGTCATACACAAGGTCAGCAGCCTGTTCATAAAGCGGATGGCGTTTCTGCCATAAGCCATAAGCTTTTTCTTTGTCACGGAAAAGGGGGCGGTTGTTATTGCACGAAGCTCTTTCAGCCATTATATCAAAAGGAACATCAAGAAAAACCACAAAACAGTTTTGCTTGAGTATTTCAAGATTTTCCGGCCTCGAAACAATCCCTCCGCCGGTAGCAATAACCGAACAGGGACGGTCCGCTACGGATTTCAGCGCAAGAGTTTCCAGGTCCCTGAAATATGCTTCGCCTTCTTCGTCAAAAATTTTTGGAATAGGTCTGCCATCTAAAGTTTCGGCAATGGTATCGGTATCGATGAAGGTGTAACCCAGCTCGTGAGCCAGAGCTTTACCTATTGTGCTTTTTCCACACGCCATAAAGCCAACCAGAGCAATATTTTTTGTGCCATTAAGCTTTTCCCGGAGTATGGAAACAAGGTGCATGGCTTCAGCATCTGTTGCTTTTATATCCAGCCAGTATTCTTCGGAAGCGAGTCCCTGAAAAACAAGCATTTCAAGCCCGGAAAGAGCAACCTTCCCCATAGCCTCCGCTTTTTTTAAGATTAGGGTTTTTATGGGGTTGTACACAGTATCAAATACTGCATCGCAACGGGAAATAACCTCATCACTTACAGGACAGCTGTCAACATTGGGAAACATTCCCACCGGTGTGCATTGAACAAGTAAATCAAAGCTTCCTTCAATGCAATCAAGAGAAGTGATTTCAGGCTGAACTCCGTAAATGCGGCTGATTTCCTCACACAGAGCCTCTCCCTTTGCAGGGTTTCGTAAGGCAAGGGTTATATTGCAGTCTTTTTTTGCACAGGTAAGAGCAATAACTCTTGCAACGCCGCCTCCGCCAACAATAAGAACCCTTTTGCCTTCAAGGGAGAGATTATGCATTTTAAGGGACCGCAGAAAACCGCGGGAATCGGTGGAATACCCCTTTGTGGTATTTTTGCATACAACGGTATTTACGCTGCCCAGCTCCTTGGCAAGGGCATCCGTATCATCAAGAAGGGGAAGAACCCTTTCCTTTAAGGGAATGGTACAGTTAAAGCCGGAATATTTTGATTTCAGCCCGTCAAATTCCTTTTCAAGGTCATCCGGCGGCATAAGCACAGCTTCATAAAAACAGGGAAGATTTCTCATACGGAACAGCTCGTTGTGCAAAAGAGGGGAAAGGCTGTGACCTATGGGAAAACCTAAAACAGCAAATTTTTTAATCATATGTAAGAACCTCTGAAATAAATACTTATATAAATTGTACCACAAAAATCGGATTTAATCAAGTGTATTATGGTAAAAAAGGGTAAATAATGCTTGACAAAACATGGCGACTGTGGTATAATCTGTTATGATACTGAGATTTGGAGACGTATCAAAGCAGACACATAGGAGAAGTCTGCTTTGATGCGTTTTTTTATTTTTAAGGAGGAGTAAAAATGTATGATGTAGCAGTTATCGGTGCCGGTGTTGTCGGCGGTATGATGGCAAGAAAGCTTTCCGGCTACAACCTTTCGGTGTGTCTTCTGGAAAAGGAAAATGATGTTGCAATGGGTGCAACGAAGGCAAATTCTGCCATTGTCCACGCAGGCTTTGATGCCGAGGAAGGAAGCCTTAAGGCGCTTCTTAATGTGAGAGGCTCACAGATGATGGAAAAGGTAGCAGGCGAGCTTGGTGTAAAATACAGAAACAATGGCTCACTTGTTATAGGTTTTAATGATGAGGATAAAAAGCATATTGAAAAGCTTTATGAAAGAGGGTTGAAAAACGGTGTTAAAAACCTTGAGGTAATTGAAGCTGATAAGCTCCGCCGCCTGGAACCCGGAATTTCAGATAACGCCACCTGTGCTCTTTATGCTCCCACAGGTGCAATAATCTGTCCCTATGAGCTTACCGTTGCGGCAATAGGCAATGCAATGGATAACGGTGCAGAGCTTAAAACCTCCTTTGAGGTTAAAAAAGTCAACAAAACCGAAAATGGCTTTGAAATTGTATCGGATACCGAAACAGTTCAGGCAAAATATATTGTAAACTGTGCCGGTCTTTATTCGGACGAAATTGCAAAAATGGTTGGAGACAGCACCTTTAAAGTAACACCAAGGCGAGGTGAATATATTCTGCTTGACAAAGAGTGCGGAGATATGGTTTCTCACACAATTTTCAGAACACCCTCTGCGGCAGGTAAAGGAATACTTGTTTCTCCCACCGTTGACGGAAACCTGCTTGTAGGACCCACATCCGAAAACATTGAGGACAAAGAGGACAAAACCACAACAGCGGCAGGCTTTGACAAGGTTATAAAAGAGGCAAATGAAAACCTTAAAAACCCCGTACCATTCGGTAAATCCATAACCTCCTTCTGCGGTCTTCGTGCAGCAGGAGATACTCACGATTTTATAATTACAAACCCCGTTCACGGCTTTGTGAATGCGGCAGGAATTGAATCTCCCGGTCTTTCCTCAGCTCCTGCAATTGCAGAATATATTGCCGATATGCTTGAAAAAGACGGTCTTGAGCTTGACCCTAAGGCGGATTTCAACCCCATAAGAGAGCCAATGCACGGCTTTAAAGAACTTACACCGGACGAAAAAAACGAAATTATCAAAAAAGATAAAGCCTACGGCAGAATCATTTGCCGCTGCGAAGGTGTAAGTGAGGGAGAAATTCTCCGTGCCATCCGAACAAATCCCAAGCCCCGTGACCTGGACGGTGTAAAACGCCGTACCCGTGCACAAATGGGCAGATGTCAGGGAGGCTTCTGTTCTCCCTACATAATGGAATTACTTGCAAAAGAACAGGGTGTTGATATTACAGAAATTACAAAAAGCGGTAAAAATTCTGTTATTCTCACCGGTAAAACAAAGGAGGTAAAGTAATGACAGAGCTTGTTATAATCGGCGGCGGTCCTGCCGGCATGAGTGCGGCTGTTGCGGCATACAACAGCGGTATCCGTGACATTTTAATTCTTGAACGCGACGGTGCTCTCGGAGGAATTCTTCAGCAATGTATACACAATGGCTTCGGACTTCACAAATTCGGTGAAGAGCTTACCGGTCCTGAATATGCCTGGCGTTATGAAAAACAGGTCCGTGAGCTTGGCATTCCCTTTAAGCTGAACACTATGGTGCTTGATATCACTCCGGATAAGGTAATTACGGCAACCTCTGCAGATGAAGGTGTTTTTACTATTGAAGCAAAGGCAATAATCCTTGCAATGGGATGCCGTGAGAGACCCAAGGGTGCTCTCAACATTCCCGGTGAACGGCCTGCAGGAATTTTCAGCGCAGGAACAGCACAGAAATATGTTAATATGATGGGCTATATGCCGGGAAAAGAGGTTGTAATCCTCGGCTCAGGTGACATAGGCCTTATTATGGCGCGTCGTATGACTCTGGAGGGTGCAAAGGTAAAAGCAGTTTGCGAGCTTATGCCTTATTCCGGTGGACTTGCACGAAATATTCAGCAATGCCTTAACGATTTTGATATTCCCTTGAAGCTCAGCCATACAGTAGTGGATATCCACGGAAAAGAACGCCTTACCGGTGTTACCATTGCAAAGGTTGATGAAAACCGCAGACCCATACCTGAAACAAGGGAATACATTCCTTGTGACACTCTGCTTCTTTCGGTTGGTCTTATCCCTGAAAATGAGCTTTCAAAAGCGGCAGAGGTCAGCCTCGACAGAATTACATCAGGTGCGGTTGTTGACCAGGACAGACAAACAAGCATTCCGGGTATTTTTGCCTGCGGAAATGTGCTTCATGTTCACGACCTTGTGGATTTCGTTTCAGGTGAAGCGGAAATTGCAGGCAAGAGTGCCGCAGAATACATAAACGGCAACCTTGAAAAGGAATGTGACATAAAGGTTACCACCGACGGCAGGGTGCGTTATTCGGTGCCGCAGGTTATAACCTCGGAAAAGGACTGTGAGGTCTATTTCCGTGTGGCAGATGTTTACAAAAATGCTACTCTTAAGGTTGTCCGTGACGGTGAAACCGTGTTTACAAAGAAAAAGCCGAAAATGGCTCCCGGTGAGATGGAAAAGGTTATGCTTAAAAAGGATTATTTAAGCGGTGCAAAGGAAATCCGCCTTGAACTGGAGGTGCAGTAATATGAAAAAAGAATTTACCTGTATTGTATGTCCCATAGGCTGTACACTTTCGGTAGAGCTTGAAGGCAGGGAGGTTAAAGCTGTCAGCGGTAACACCTGCAAAAGGGGAGAAACCTACGCGATTAATGAATGCACAAACCCTTTAAGAACAGTTACCACTACCGTAAAATGTGAAAATGGCGGAGTGCTTCCTGTTAAAACCGAAACTCCAATTGCCAAGGACAGGGTTTTTGAGGCTATGAAAATTATAAATAATTTTATTGCCCCCTTGCCAATTTCTGTGGGAGATGTTATAATAGAAGATGTATGCGGAAGCAAAATTGTGGCAACTGCATCAAAAAACCTGTAAAGAAGGGTTTAAAAATGACAAACAAGCAAATTATAGCGGCTGTACGAAGCGGTGAAGACCTGGCGGCTGCCCTTGAAAGCAATGTGGGTATAATTTTCCATCTTGCACCTAACATTGAAACTCTGGCGTATGAAACAGAGGCAACACATAAGGCTGGGAAAAAACTGTTCATTCACATTGACCTTGCGGAAGGCATCGGTAAAGATGAATACGGCATACGGTTTGCAAAAAAACAGGGAGTGGACGGCATAATTTCCACTCGTGCCGGAGTTATAAAAATGGCAAAAAATGCCGGGGTTTTTACTGTTCAGCGGTTTTTTATTGTGGATTCCCAATCGGTTGAAACCACCGTACAGAGCGCAAAAAACTCAAAGGCGGATATGATTGAGATTATGCCGGGAACGGTTTATAAAATTATAGCCGGTCTTAAAGAAAAGCTTGGAGTTCCCATTGTTGCCGGCGGACTTATTGAAACCCGTGAGGAAGCGGAAAATGCCGTTAAAAACGGTGCAACTGCCGTTTCAACAGGAAAAAAAGAGCTGTGGAGGTAATTATGGAAAAAATAAAAGAAAAACGACTGTTTCTGCTTGATATGGACGGTACTCTGTATCTTGACAATGACCTGTTTGAAGGCACAATGGACTTTTTAAAGCAGGTTAAGGCTATGGGCGGAAGATACCTTTTCCTTACCAACAACTCATCAAAGGGAATTGATAAATACATAGAAAAAATGGCAAGCCTGGGCATAGAAACCACCGAGGAGGATTTTCTCACCTCCACAAATGCAACTGTGGTGCACCTTAAAAAAATGGGGTATAAAAAAATTTATGCCTTTGGTACAGAATCCTTCAAGGGTCAGCTCCGGGCGGCGGGTCTTAACATAACCGATAAGCGCGAGGAGGGTATAGATTGCCTTTGTATGGGCTTTGATACTGAGCTTACATTTAAAAAGCTTGAGGATGCCTGCATCCTTCTTCGGGAGGATATTCCTTACATCGCAACAAATCCCGATTGGGTATGTCCTACCTGGTACGGCTCTGTGCCCGATTGCGGCTCAATAAGTCAGATTCTGTGCACAGCCACGGGGAAAATGCCTTTGTTCATTGGAAAACCTCAGCCTGCAATGGTTGAGCTTGCCCTTGAAAGAACGGGCTATAGCAGAGAAGAAGCGGTGGTTATCGGTGACAGACTTTATACCGATATCGCCTGCGGAGTAAATGCAGGAATCAGCAGTATTTTTGTCCTCAGCGGTGAAGGTACTATGGAAGACCTTGAAAAAAGTGAGGTTAAACCTGAGTTTGTGTGCGAAAATATAAAACAGGTTTATGAAATTTTAAGAGGATAATAAAGGGAGCGGGAAACTGCTCCTTTTTTGTTGCTTTTTTTAGTATTTGTGTTAAAATATTTTCAGAAGAAATAAAAAACAAAAGGGTGAGAGTATGACAAAGCTTATTTTAATTCGCCACGGTGAGAGCGTTGCTAACCGGAACCATATTTTCGTGGGACATACCGATGTGGAGCTGGAGGAAAAAGGTGTGAAACAGGCGGAGCTTACCGCACAGTATGTTTATGAGAATTTCAAGGTGGACAAGGTTTATGCCAGCGACCTGAAACGCGCCTATGAAACGGGCAAAAAGGTGGAATTTTGGAAAACGTTTTGAAATAATGGAATAATCGGCTCCCCTGTGTAAGGGGAGCTGTCAGTCAACAGACTGACTGAGGGGTTGTTAGCCCACAAAAAGGTGGTTTGAAAATGGATAGAAAGCATAATAAAAACATAGTTCCGTTTGCACAAGAATTACGGAGAAATATGACCAAAGAGGAAAGACATTTGTGGTATGATTTTTTGAGGAATTATCCTATGAAGTTTACCAGGCAAAAAGTTCTTGGAAAATATATAGCAGATTTTTACTGTGCGACGATAAATCTTGTTGTGGAATTGGACGGCTCACAACATTATTGGTACAAAGGTCTTGAAAATGACAAAGAGAGAACAGCGTACCTTGAAGGGTATGGTATAAAGGTTATCAGAATATCAAACCTTGATGTTATGAAGAATTTTGAAGGAGTTTGTATGTATATCGATAAAGTTGTGAAAGAAGTAGCAGGAAACGGTTAAGACAACCCCTCAGCCAAACTTTCAGTTTGCCAGCTCCCCTTACACAGGGGAGCCGATAAAGAAAAGTATTGTCAAAAAAGGAGCAGGAAACTGCTCCTTTTTTGTTGCAATTTTTGCATCTTTGTGGTATAATTATTTCATCAAAGATGAAATAATTAACTAAGTTTGCCCTGTCGGGCAAGTGAAGTTACCTTCGATAGTGAAGCTTACTTCGTAAGTGAAGTTCTGCCTTGCGGCAAAGTGGCAAACTTAACTTCACTTTTGCGTAGGCAAAATGCAAATTTGATTGTAGGGCAGGGACTTGCTCCTGCCGGAAAAACGGAACGAGCAAGCCCGTTCCCTACAAGAATGAACTATTCGGAAAGGAAAAACAAAAATGGCAAAATTATATTTTTTAGGCAATTCAACAAACAGTCAGATGTTTGGCTGTGTTATACAAACCTCTGCAAAAACCATTGTAATTGACGGCGGAACCCCAGGGGACGGTGGACAGATGGCAGAATTTCTGAAAGAAAAGGCAAATTCACAGGTGGATGCCTGGTTTTTCACCCATCCCCATCACGACCATATGGGTGCATTTTTAACTGTATGCAAGGAATACCCCGAAATTGAAATCGGCAAGGTGCTATGCGATTTTCCGTCAGTTGATATGCTGAAAGAGTACGGGATGCGGGCGGAATTCGAAATGACCTTGTGGCAGGAGTTTGAAAGCCTTAAAAACTCCCGTTTTGCTGACCGCTTTTGCCGTGTGAAAAAAGGTGATATTTTTGAATTTGATGATATTAAAATAAATGTTTTAAGAGTTTTCAATGATAAAATTACTGAAAATTTTGTGAATAACAGTTCGGTGGTGTACCGTATAGATTCTCCTGATAAAAGAGTTTTAATTTTAGGTGACCTTGGCGTAGAAGCGGGCAATGAGGTTATGAAAAATTGCAGTGCCGAAAGCCTTTATGCCCATTATACCCAGCTTGCTCATCACGGTCAGAATGGTGTCAGTAAAGAGTTTTACAGGTATATAAAGCCCGTAAGATGCCTTTGGGCGGCACCTGAATGGCTGTGGAACAACGATGCGGGCAAGGGTTTCGACACAGGTCCATTTGCCACGGTAAGAACCCGTGAATGGATGGAGGAACTGGGCGTAAAAGAGCATATTGTGGAAAAAGACGGCACAACAGTTATTCGGATTTAAGGGTGAAGAATATGACAAAACTTATTTTAATTCGTCACGGCGAAAGTGTAGCAAACCGTAATCATATTTTTGCGGGACATACCGATGTGGAGCTGGAGGAAAAAGGTGTGAAACAGGCGGAGCTTACCGCACAGTATGTTTATGAGAATTTCAAGGTGGACAAGGTTTATGCCAGCGACCTGAAACGCGCCGTTGAAACGGGCAAAAAGGTGGCGGATTTGTTTGGACTTGAGGTTATTTCTGACCCCGGGTGCCGTGAAATTTACGGTGGCAGGTGGGAAGGTGTATCGGTTGAGGAGCTTAAACAAAATTATAAAGAAAGCTATGTGGATACCTGGAGGGGAGATATAAGCAAGGCAGAGCCGGATGGCGGAGAAACGGTGGTACAGCTTGCCGAAAGAATTTATAAGCATTTTATTGAAATTGCTGAAGAAAATCCGGGTAAAACTGTGGTTATTGCAACCCATGCCACACCTGTGAGAGCAATGCAAAGCATTGTTTTAACAGGTGGACTTGAAAAAATGAAGGATATTCCCTGGCCGCCAAACGCATCGGTTACGGTTATGGAGTATGAAAACGGTAATTTTGAATGTACTCTTGTAAGTGAGAATGCACATCTTACAGGGCTCGAAAACGGGAATGATGAATAATGGAACTTAAAGTAATTGCAAAAATACAAAGCGATTTTCCCACAAAGTTCGGTATACCCAGGCAGAGTGGAATTGCGAAAAACCTGCAGTCAAAAATAGTCTTTGAACCCGAATTCCGCAATGAACAGGCGGTAAAGGGTCTGGAAAATTTTTCTCACATATGGCTGTTGTGGCAGTTTTCCGGAAACCTTCGTGATGGCTGGTCACCAACTGTTCGCCCCCCAAGACTTGGCGGTAACACACGGATTGGTGTTTTTGCTACCCGTTCGCCATTCAGACCTAATGAAATAGGGCTTTCCTCGGTGCGCCTTGAAAAAATTGAACACACAAAGGAAGGGCCCGTGCTTGTGGTTTCAGGAGCGGATTTAATGGATGGCACTCCGATTTTTGATATAAAACCCTATCTTCCCTTTACCGACAGCCATCCGGGTGCCGTGGCGGGGTTTGCAGAAAATACAGCAGATTATTCGGTTGATGTGGTTTTTGAATGTGATTTCCCGGAAAATTTTCCTGAAAACAAAAAAGAAGCACTTAAAACGGTGCTTTCCAATGACCCAAGACCCTCATACAAAGAGGATGGAGACCGCGTTTACGGTTTTGGCTTTGCAGGTTTTGAGGTAAAATTCGTTGTGACAGAGGGCACCCTTTTTGTGAAGGAAATTGTGTAGCGACGACCATCGGTGGCCTGAATAAACATATAAAAACGGACAAGGATTTGCCTTGTCCGTTGGTGAATTTTATTTGTGATATTCCTCAAATAAATCGTTTGGAGTACATTCGAGAATGTCGCAAAGAGCCTTAAGGTTCTCAAATTTTATACCGTTTGTTTCGTTGTTTACAAGGCGGTTGAAATTTTGATAACTCAGACCTAACTGCATATACAACCAATATTTTGTTTTACCCTTTTCGTTTAATATTTCAAGAATACGAAAATGCATAATCTCACCTGCACAATATCTAATATATACATTATTATATGCCATCTTTTGTCTTGACAAATAGACACATACATTATATAATGTGTACAGTAGAGGTGGTTTAAAATGCAATGTGAATACAGAATACAAACAGTATTGTAAAAACAATTTTGACGGGACTGTTTATAAACTAAAAGAGTACATCAGTTTATCTGAAAAAGAAACTTTGGTAACAGAGAGGGTCAGAGAAGTTTTAGATACAATATGTATGATGTATATCGTAAAAATGGAATACGGCTCGCCAGAAGCAAAAGAGGTAAAAAAACGCTCAAAAATCCTTATAGAAGGCGTTGTAACTGCGCTAAAGAAATAAAGAGGAACAAAACCTGATATAAAACGGGCGGGCGTGGAAACCCGCCCCTACGCACCAACGCCAACGATGTAGGGGAGGGCCTCTGTGCCCTCCCGCAAAACAGAAAAGAGATGTATGTAAATGTCTATGCCAATCAGAAAAAGTATTCGTCTGAAAGATTACGACTACAGTTCAAACGGAACATATTTCATAACAATTTGCACTGAAAGCAGATTGCCGCTGTTATCAACCATAGTGAAAAATGGCGAAGAGGTTGTAACATTTTTAACGGCTATTGGAAAAGAAATTGAAAAAAGCATAAATTTCATCGGAGAAAAATACAAAGATATTTCGGTTGATAAATATGTAATAATGCCTGACCACATACACATGCTTATTTCGTTGAAAAGTGAGGAAGGGCGGGGAAACACGCCCCTACAGGATGTTTTGGGAAGATTTAAATCGTATACAACCCATTTGTACGGAAAGGAATTATGGCAACGGTCATATATTGACCATGTTATTCGCAACAAAGAGGATTATGTGGAAAAGTGGAAATATATAGAGAATAATCCGCTGAACAGGTTTTTAAAGGAAAACACAAAATAGGGGAAGGCCTCCGTGCCTTCCGGAAACAAGAAATAACCGAATGCGGGCGGGCGTGGAAACCCGCCCCTACGCGACACCGAAAGTAACAATTGAAAGGAGACAAACAATGAACATAAGAAAAAGCACCCTGCAGGATTTACCAAAAATTGAAGAAATATACACAAAAGCCCGTGCTTTTATGAGAGAACACAACAACCCAAATCAGTGGGCAGGGGTGTATCCTTCTGTTGATATTGTTGTACAGGATATAGCAGAGGGCAAAAGCTATGTTTGTGAGGATAAGGGAGAAATTGTTGCGACCTTTTACTTTGCGGTAGAAGAGGACCCTACCTATGGCGTAATTGTGGACGGAAAATGGCTGTCCGATGCACCTTACGGTGTTATTCACCGCATTGCATCGGTTAAAAAAGGAGCCGGATCCTTTTGCATAAATTACGGCTTTGAAAGGTGTAAAAATCTGCGTATTGATACCCACGAGGATAACTATGTAATGCAGAATATGCTCATTAAAAACGGGTTTTGCCGCTGCGGAATAATATTCCTTGAAAACGGTGACCCCAGAATTGCATTTCAGAAAATATAATACAATGTTAAAAGCCGGGTTTTCAAAACAGAAAACCCGGCTTTTACTTACCCTTGAGGGGAAGCTGTTGAACAAAGTGAAACTGATGAGGTGTATTTTACAGATTGATAATATCCGTGATAATGTTTTTTATTGCCTTTTGCTTGGCTTCGGGGAGCTTTATAATTTCGTTATACACCGCGGCAGCAATATCCTCTTCGGCAGAAACGAAACAAAGGTTTTGAAAAAGCTTATCAAGAGGAGTTTCAAGACCAACAGAAATTTTATATATGCTGTCAAGAGTGGGACTTTTTTCACCGCGTTCAAGCTGACCTATATATGTGGGATGAAGTCCGCACAGTTCGGCAAGTTTTTCCTGACTTATATTTTTTGAGGTGCGGAGACTTCTTACGCGTTTGCCGAAATTCAGGGAAATATTGTCCATATTTTCACTCCTTTTTAATGTATAAATAAATACTATAGTATATGGCTGAAAAATTCAACAGACTATTGACTTTCGAAATTGATTGTGATATACTATAGTATGTGGTTTTTAAAATTTTAAAACCAAAAGTATATAAAAAGGAGAGATTTTTATGAACAAAAGAGTACAGGGTTTGTTGGCGGGAGTGATTATAGGTTGTACACTCACCGGAGGAATGGTGTTTGCAAAGCAGGCAAATGAGTGGGCAGAGCTTTATTACAACAACATCAGAATTTTCATTGACGGCGGAGAAATTGTGCCAAAGGATGCAACAGGTCAGGTTGTTGAGCCTTTTATTGTAAACGGAACTACATATCTTCCGGTCCGTGCCATTTCCAACGCTTTCGGACAGGAGGTTGAATGGGACGGAGAAACTCAGAGCATTTACATAGGCAAAAAGGATGAAACAAAACCGGATAACTATCTGCATAAAATTCAGTACAACGATTATCAGGAAGGTGATGATTGGTCAAAGTTTGCTGTCCTTAACGGAACAGTAACGGATTACAGTAATAATGTGTATACAAACGGGTTGCTGTTTTATAACGATGACTATTACGATAAGATTGGAGATGATGAGGATGAAGCAAACATCCTTATTGCATATCCTCTTAACAGTCAGTACAGTCGTTTAAAAGGCAAAATTGTTCTGCCAAAAGGGTTTAATGATGCTATCATGGAAAAAAAGGACAAGTGTGATTCCAGCGAAACCGATGTGCTGTTTTACGGTGATGGCAAGCTTATTCACAAGGCAACCTCCGTTACCGCATCTATGCCCTTCAGCTTTGATATAAAGGTTAAGGGTGTCAATCAGCTTGTGATTAAAATCAAGACCGAACGAGATTACAGCTATGTATGCATAGCCGACCCGGCATTATATAAATAAAGTTGTAACCCCGTACGGAATATCCGTACGGGGTTTTTCGGTAATAGGGGAGGGTAGAGATTCTTAAGTCGCTGCGCTTCTTCAGAATGACAGGGCTATAAAGTAAAAGAGGTCATTCTGAACGAAGTGAAGAATCTCATAAAGGTTTGGTCCCTCGTAATGACACAAGCCCCCGACCTTTCATAAGGTCGGGGGTTGATAATTTTACCTTATTTAGCTCTTACTTCAAGCCATAATCTGTCATATTTTTTGTTTATTTCGTCGTTGCTGATGAAAAGCTCCATATTGGAAACATCCTCAGGGAAAGCATTGGGGTTTGTGGCAAACCAAAGGTCAATTTCCTTCATTTCCTCCAAAGCTTCAATATGGGGAGTGGAGTAGCGGATATAGTCACAGTTACGGGTTGCAATGTCTGTTGTGCAAAGATAATTTATGAAATCCTCTGCTGTTTTCTTATGTTTGCTGGTTTCCATAACGCAAACAACATCCACAAACCAGTTGGTGCCGTGCTCGGTGGGAACAACATAGTCAAGGTATTCCGGATATTCCGCTACAACCTCAAGGGCGTTACCGGAATAGGAAAGAGCAAGTGCCGCCTCGCCGCTGACCATTTTGTCCTTTATTTCGTCGTTAAGATAAGCAAGAACAAGAGGTTTTTGGCGGATAAGCTCATCCTTTGCCTCCTGAAGCTCTTTGTCGTTGGTGGTGTTAAGGGAATAACCAAGCTTTTTAAGAGCAACCGCCATACTGTCGCGGCTTGAATTCATCATAAAGATGTTTTTGCTGTATTTTTTGTCCCACAGAATGTCCCAGCTTGTTACCGGCTCTGTTACCATTTCGGTGTTGTACAGAATGCCCAGGGTACCCCAGGTGTAGGGTACGGTATATTCATTTGTGGGGTCATAGGAAAGACCGCGGAATTTTGGGTCAATCATTGAAATGTTGGGAATGTTGTCAAAATCCAGCTTTGAAATGTACCCTTCCTCAATCATTCGTTTTGCCATATATTCCGAAGGGAAAATAAGATCGTAGCCGGTAGGGTCTGCCTTCATTTTTGCATACATGGACTCATTTGTATCGAAGGTGTCGTAAATAATTTTAAAGCCGGTTTTTTCTTCGAATTCCTCAATTACACCGCCTTCAATGTCCATATAGTCGCCCCAGTTGAAAATTTTAAGCACCTTTTCTGTGGATTCATCGCAAGGGTGATGAACTGTACCGTCAGGGTCAATAATTGTGTGGTTTGCATTTGTTCCCTTGGGAACATCCTTTTCTCCGCCGGTGCAGGAGGTACAGAAGGTGAGAACCAAAAGTGCAACTAAAAAAAGTGATATTTTTTTCAAAGCATTACCTCCTTATTTTTTCTCGCTGTTTTTGGGGGTTAAACGGAAATTAACAACCAGAAGCAGGAACAGTACCGAGAAGAACATAATAGAGGAAAGAGCATAAAGCTCAGGAGAAATTCCTCGTTTTGTCATAGAATAAATGTAAATTGAAAGGTTTGAAACGCCTGAACCTGTTGTGAAAAAGCTGATGATAAAATCGTCAATTGAAAGGGTAAAGGCAAGAATCATTCCGGTAACAACTCCGGGCATTATCTGGGGAAGAATTATTTTGAAAAATGCCTGAAGAGGTTTTGCACCCAGGTCCAGAGCCGCCTCGTAGATGTTTTTATCCATTTGCCGGAGCTTTGGAAGAATGGACATAACAACATAGGGGACATTAAAGGTAATGTGTGCAAGAAGCAGGCTTATAAAACCGCGGGGAATGCGGAAGAAAATGAACAAAAGCATAAGGGAAACACCGGTTACAATGTCCGGGTTCATCATAGGCAGATGTGTAACCTCCATAACAACGGTTTTAAGGGGTTTGTTGCGCATATTGTAAATTACCAGAGCCGCACCAATCGCAATTACGGTTGCAATCAGGGAAGAGAGTACCGCAATCCATAAGGTGTTTGAAAGAGCGTCAAACACGGCTTCGTCTTCAAAAAGTGCCTTGTACCAGTCAAGGGTAAAACCGTCCCATTTTGTACGGGAACCGGAAACATTAAAGGACATTACCAGCATTACCACAATGGGAGCGTAAAGGAAAAAGTAAATAAACCAGGCATAAAGTGTGCGGAAAAGTTTTTTTACCATAAGCCTCCACCTCCTTCGTTTGTATCCTCCGATTCAAATTTTGAGGTAATTGCCATAAACACAAGAATAATTGCAATAACAATAATGGAAATTGCGCTGCCGAAATGCCAGTCACCAACACCAAGGAACTGAGTTTCAATGATATCGCCGATAAGCATTACATGACCACCGCCAAGAAGTGAAGAAATAATAAAGGTAGTGATGGCGGGAATGAATACCATTGAAATGCCCGAAACAACACCGGGGAGACTTAAAGGAAAGGTGACCTTCCGGAAGCTTTGCCATTTGTTTGCACCCAGGTCTCCTGCGGCTTCAAGGAGTGAACCTTCAAGCTTGTCAATGGCATTGAAAATGGGGAACACCATAAAGGGCAGAAAATCATATACCATGCCAAGAACAACAGCACCGCTGTTATACAGCAAAGGCAGATATTCAGGCCAGGCTGAAACAGCGGGGAATATCACCATCAGCCATTCCCTTATGTTGCCGTAAAGCAAATTTATGAGACCTTTGTTTTCAAGAAGCGAAAGCCAGCCGTAGGTACGGATAAGAAAGTTCATCCACATTGGGAGAACGAACAAAAGTGAGGCAATGCTCTTGTGCTGAGGCTTCATTTTTGAAAGAATAAGTGCCATGGGGTAGCCCAGAAGCAGGCAAATGGCTGTTGCCACAAAAGCCAGGCATATTGAGCGTACAAGCACAGTTAAATATATGGGGTTGCTGAAAAAATCGCGAAAACCCGAAAGGTCAAAAACAACCTTGCCGGCAGAGGATTTTGTAAAGCCGTAACCCAGTATGAGAATTATGGGAAATACAATGAATGTTATTGCCCATACAGCATATACCGAAGTAAGTAATCTGCTTTTTTTCATTGGCTTTTTCCTCCTTGCTAAAGTGTTTCCTCCAGGTTTTCCCCTTCCTCGGCATTTGAGCTGTTAAGAATCGGGTCGGGACGGTATTTTTCCATTATGTGAATATCAAAGGGGGCAATGTTAAGCCCTACAGACTGCCCCTCGGTTTCGTGAAGTGTGGACTGAACAAGCCATTCCATGTCGTTTGCCTCAACCACCATTTCGTAGTGAACACCTTTGAATATTACAGATTTTACAACACCCGTCATAAGACCTTTTTCCGGAGAAACAATTTTAAGGTCCTCAGGACGGATAACAACGTCAACCTCCTGGCAGGGTGCAAAGCCCACATCCACACATTCAAAGTGCCTGCCGGCAAATTCAACATCGCAATCCTTGTGCATAATGCCGGGAACGATGTTGCTTTCGCCTATGAAATCTGCAACAAAGGCGTTCTGAGGCTCGTTGTAAATATCAATGGGAGTACCTATCTGCTGAATGTAGCCGTTGTTCATAACTACAATCTGGTCGCTCATGGTAAGAGCTTCCTCCTGGTCATGAGTAACATAAATGAAAGTAATTCCAAGCTGCTGCTGAATGTTTTTAAGCTCAAGCTGCATCTCTTTGCGAAGCTTTAAATCAAGAGCACCGAGAGGCTCATCAAGTAAAAGCACATCGGGATGTGTTACAAGCGACCGTGCAATTGCAACACGCTGCTGCTGACCGCCTGAAAGAGAGGTAACCGAACGCTTTTCAATACCGGGAAGGTTAACCATTTCAAGCATTTCTGCAACTCTTTTGTCAATTTCCTCTTTTGGAAATTTTTTTATTTTCAGACCGAACGCCACATTCTCATAAACATTCATATGGGGAAACAGGGCATATTTCTGAAACACCGTGTTAACATTGCGGAGGTAGGGCGGAAGAAGGGTAATATCCTTACCGTTCATATAAACCCGTCCCTCGGTGGGACTTTCAAAACCGCCTATAATTCGCAGAGTGGTGGTTTTTCCACAACCGCTGGGACCAAGCAGGGTTACAAACTGCTTCTGCATTATGGATAAGTTTATTTCTTTAAGAACCTCGGCATCACCGTAGGTTTTATAAACATTTTCAAGCTTAATAAAAGGGGTTTCCAATTTATCATACACCTCCGTAAAAAATAGATATCTATTTTATAATACAAAATTTTTTGTTTTTTGTCAATATATTTTGTTCCAAAAAATGAAATTTTTATGTATTGCACAAAAACCGGGAAAAAAACACGGTTTTGTTAAAAAAACAATAAATATATATGCGTTAAAAGATGGCTTTGTTAAGCCAAAAAAACACATTTGTCCTTTGTACGATATTTTGCGAAACAAAGTTTAATATTACAATGCTTTACAACGGGAAATTCAATTAAATGAATTAAAAATTCAGTATTACTGTGATTTACACCGGGCAAATTATTATTTTTATACACATTATGCATTTTTTTGGATATTTTTCACAAAACCCATAGAAAAACCGCAATTCAGGAAAAAAATACCATTTATCCCTTGACTAATTGAGTTAAAGTGTAGTATAATAGTAGTATTATAAAAACCAAAATTTTTTGGAGGGATAAAAATGGCAGAAAATACAAAGGTTCTTGCGTTTGACTTCGGAGCATCCAGCGGCAGAGCTATGCTGTTCCAGTTTGACGGAGAAAAAATTACAATTGAAGAAATGCACCGTTTTTCCAATGACCCCGTAACTGTTACAGGAGGTATGTACTGGGATTTCTTAAGACTTTTCTTTGAAATTAAGCAGGGCATTTTAAAGTGTGTAAACGGCGGTCATGCGGATATTCAGGCTATAGGTATTGATACCTGGGGCGTTGACTTTGCTTATTTTGACAAAAACGGTCAGATGCTGGGTAACCCCCACCACTACCGCGATACCCGTACCGACGGTATGATTGAAAAGCTGGCGGGAGAAATCGGCGGCAAGGAATATATCTACGATAAAACCGGTATTCAGTTTGCAAATTTCAACAGCCTTTACCAGATGTACGCCTCCATTGTTGAAAATGACCCCAAGCTTAAAGAGGCTGACAAGGTTCTTTTTGCTCCGGATATTTTCAATTATTTCTTAACCGGTGTTATGAAAAACGAATATACAATGGCATCCACCACACAGCTTCTTGATCCTTATACAAAGAACTGGTGCTGGGAGCTTATTGAGAAAGCGGGCATCCCCAAGGATATTTTCGGAGACATTGTTATGCCCGGTACAGTTATCGGAGAGCTTACTGATGAAATCTGCGAGGAGCTTGGCTGCCCCAAAATTCCCGTTATTGCAGTAGGTGCACACGATACAGCTTCTGCAGTTGCAAGTGTACCCGTTACCGATAACAGCGACGATTATGTTTATATCTCCAGCGGTACATGGGCGCTTCTTGGTGTTGAAAATGACACTCCCATTATTGATGAAAACTCCTACAAGTTCAACTTCACAAACGAAGGCGGTGTAGGTAACAAAATCCGTTTCCTTCGCAACATTATGGGTCTCTGGATTATTCAGGAAAGCCGTAGACAGTGGCAGAGAGAGGGTAAGGATTATTCCTTTAACGACCTTGAACAGCAGGCATGGGCAGCAAAACCCTTCGAAAGCCTTATTGACCCCGACTATGCAGCATTCGGTGTACCCGGAAATATGCCTAAGCGCATTAAGGAATTCTGTGAGCAGACCGGTCAGGTTGTTCCTCAGACTCCCGGTGATGTTATCCGTTGTGCCGCACAGAGCCTTGCATTCAAAATTGCAATGTCTGTTGACGGTATGGAGGAAACACTTGGCAGAAAAATCAACAAAATCCATATGGTTGGCGGTGGAATAAAGGACAGCATGGTTTGTCAGTTCATTGCAAATGCAAGCGGCAGAACCGTTATTGCAGGTCCCGTTGAAGCTACCAGCACAGGTAATGCCATTATTCAGTTTATGGCTCTCGGAAAAATTGAAAGCCTTACTGAAGCCCGTTCCATCATTAAGGAATCCTTCCCCGTAAAGGTGTACGAGCCTCAGGACAGCGCAGACTGGCAGGCAGCTTATGCAAAGTTCCAGACAATAGCAAAAATGTCTTAATTTTTGGTATTGTTTACTATAGCAAAAATGTCCTAATTTTTGGTATTGTTTACTATAGCAAAAATGTCTTAATTTTAAATCTTATTAAGTAATAAAAAGTCACATATAGGGATATCCTTATATGTGACTTTTCTTTTTTGAGGTGATAGGGTGAAAAAACCGGACGGCTTTACGGTAAGGCTTGTTATTGCAGGAAGTATGCTCATTTTAATACACAAGCTTGTGAACAATTTTTCCGGAGTGAAATCTGTGCTCGAATGGTGGCTGGCGGTGGTTTTTCCGCTTGCTCTGGGTTGTATGGTGGCACTTGTGCTGTATATACCCTCAGAGAAAATTGAAAAGCTGTTGAAAAAAAGCAGAATTCGTGTTATAAGTGAAAGGGCAAGAGGTCTTAGCGTGTTAATCGTTTATTTTGTGATTATTTCGATTTCAGCGCTGATTCTTGCCTTTATTGTGCCGAAACTTTATAAAAGTCTTCAGGAGCTTGCAGGGAAAATTCCTGAATATACCCACGCTGCCGACGGTTTTTTTTCATCGAGGAAATACCTGAAGGGAATAAGCGTGGAAAAGCTTGTGGACAGCGGATTGTCACAATATGTAAATGCAACAAAAATTACCGGATATTTCCGCGCCATGAAGGGGTTTACCGGAACAGTAATTTCGGTATTGGTAAGTATTGTAATATCGGTTTATCTTCTTGTTGACAGGGAGGGAATACAGAGCTATATGTCGCGGCTCCTGCATCGTTTTCCGGCTTTAAGGTTTCAAAAAGTAACATTGTATGTAAAAAAGACTGTTATGCTTTTTGCTTCCTATTTTTCCGGGCTTGCAGCTGATGCATTCACCGTTGCTGTAATTGTATCTGTGGGAGCGTGGCTGCTGGGAGTGAAATATCCTCTTGTAATTGGGACAGTTGTTGGAATCGGTAACCTTGTGCCTGTTTTCGGAAGTATTGCTTCAACTTTTACGGCAGCGGTGCTGAGCCTTGTTTCCGGAGGACTTCTTTCGCTGATAACGGTAATTCTTTTTCTGCTTACGGTGTATGTTGCAGATGCCTATTTCATACAGCCCTTTATTGTGGGAAAATCTACCGGGGTAAAGCCGGTTGTGTCACTTATTGCAGTTACTGTGTTCGGTAAAATTTTCGGTGTGCCGGGTGCTCTTGTTGCCGTGCCGCTTGTTGCCTCTTTAAAAATGCTTCTCGATGATGTTCTGAATAATAAAAAGCCGACTTAGTATCTTTTGTATACCAAGTCGGCTTAAACTATTTATCGTTTGTAAGGTCTCCGTTTCCGCTTACGGGAATTGATTCACCGAGGTAAGTGGGCGGCGGAGTGAAAATGCAGTACAAAAAGTCCTTGTTTCTTGCAAGCACCTCACGGATTTCACGGCGTATTCCCCCTCTGTAGGAAGTAAGGTCTGCGGGACAGCCTTGTGCGTCAAGCCCAAGAGCATGGGCAATGTATAAGGAACGGAACAGGTGATATTTCTGTGTTACCACTATAATTTTTTCGGCTTCAAAAATATCTCTTGCACGGTACATACTTTCATAGGTTGAAAAACCCGCGTGGTCCATAAAAATATCCGAAGATGGAACGCCTCTTTCAATGGCATATTGCTTCATAAGGTTTACCTCATCGTAATTGGTTCTTCCATGGTCACCGGACATAATTATTTTGGGGGCGGCACCGCTTTTGTAAAGAGAAATACCGGTAGTGAGCCTGTCTGCAAGCATCCCGGATGGGGAGCCGTCAGCACGGACTCCGCAGCCCAGAATAAGTATGCAATCGGCTTTTTCGGTGAATTCATCTGCAATGTATTTTTTCCCGAAGGATGTTATGTATATGTTTACCGAAAACAGGTAAATTGCAGAGATGACAAAAATTATTACGAGAATTTTTAATAGTTTTTTTAATTTTTTCATCACAGCTCTCCGTTTATCAGGTCGGCATACCTTACAGCTTCCATAGCATCTGCTGCGTATTTGTCAGCACCTATCATATCGGCATATTCCTGAGTGAGCACCGCACCGCCTACAATTACCCGGCAACCGGGCACCTCATTTTTCAGCAGCTTTATGGTTTCCTCCATGGCAGGAACGGTTGTGGTCATCAAGGCGCTGAGACCAACGATTGATGCGTTGTTTTCTTTGGCGGCACGGCATATTTCTTCCGGGGGGACATCCTTGCCCAGATCAAGTACATTAAAACCGTAATTTTCAAGCAGTACCTTTACAATATTTTTACCTATATCGTGAATATCTCCCTTAACCGTTGCAAGCACAAAGGTACACTTTGAGGCAGAGACCTTGCCCATTGCGGATTTTATAACTTCAAAGGCACATTTTGCGGCTTCCGCACTCATTAAAAGCTGAGGCAGAAATATTTTGCCCTGTTCAAAGCCTTTGCCTACGGAATCCAGCGCAGGAATAATTTCGTTGTTTACAATATCAAGGGGCGAGCTTTCGGATAATAGAGCCATTGCAAAATCGCCCGAGGGTACTTTCATACCTTTTTCTATGGAGTCCCTGAGAGTTTTGCAACCGTTTTCGGCAGTTTTTTTAACCTCGGTTGTGAAGGATGAAGCAAAGCCTATGTAATCACCGCAGGCATCGTCAAGACCGGAAAGGGCACGGTAGCTGTGGTAAACCCACATCATAGCTTCAGATTTGGGGTTCATAATTGCCGCAGAAAGTCCGCATTGTAACGCCATGGAGAAAAATGCGGAGGTTATTTGCTCGCGGCAGGGCAGACCGAAGGAAATGTTGGACACCCCAAGAGAGGTCCGGAATCCGGCAGCCCTCAGCATCCTGATAGCTTCAAGAGTAACTTTTGCAGAATCCTTTTCGGAGCTTATTGTCAGGGCAAGGGGATCAATAATAAGGTCTTTTTTATCTAAACCGTATTTTTTCGCTTCTGCGAGAATTTTTTCCGCAATGTCAAAACGCTCACGGGCGGTCATTGGAATGCCGCTTTCGTCAAGAGTAAGTGCAACAATTACACCGCCGTATTTTGCGGCAAGGGGGAACACCGCGTCCATGCTTTCCTGTTTCCCGCTTACTGAGTTTATCATAGCTTTTCCGTTGTATATACGAAGAGCTTTTTCCATTGCAACCGGGTCTGAGGTATCAATCTGAAGGGGAAGGTCCGAAACCGCCTGAAGCTCCCTGACAACACGGCACATCATTTCGGGCTCGTCAATTTCGGGCAGACCTACATTTACATCAAGCACATGAGCACCTGCCTCCTGCTGAGTGAGACCTTCGTTGAGTATGTAAGCAATATCGTTGTTTCTCAGGGCTTCCTTAAAGGCTTTTTTACCGGTGGGATTTATGCGTTCACCAATAATTACCGGGCTGTTGCCAAAGGAAACAGCGTGGGTGTATGAGGAAACAACGGTGTTGTTTTTTTGTGTTACGGAAAGGGGAGTAAAATTTTTGCAGCTTTTGGTTAAAAGTTTTATGTGTCCGGGGGTTGTACCGCAACAGCCACCGGCAATGCGAACTCCTTTTTTTACCATTTCAGCTGTGGCTTTCGCAAATTCCTCCGGAGAAATGTCATAAACGGTATTGCCGTTTTCACACCGGGGAAGACCGGCATTCGGATTCACTATAACCGGCAGAGAACTGCAGGCAAGCAGCCTTTCAACCGCCGGCATAAGCTGTACCGGACCAAGACTGCAGTTTACACCTATTGCATCAACCCTGAGCCCTTCAAGCATTGCTGCCATTGCTTCGGGAGAGCTTCCTGTCATAAGCTTGCAGCTGCTGTCGTAAACATTGGTTACAAAAACGGGCAGGTCACAGTTTTCCTTTGCAGCAAGAACAGCGGCTTTGGTTTCAAGGCTGTCGTTCATGGTTTCAATAAGCACAAGGTCAGCATAAGGACTTCCTGCTTTTATAACCTCTGCAAACAGACTTACCGCGTCCTCAAAATCAAGGTCACCGAGGGGTTTTAAAAGCTTGCCGCAGGGACCTATGTCAAGAGCTATGAATTTTGCTTTAAAACCGCGTACTGCTTCTTTTGCACAGTTCATTGCGGCAACAGTTATCTCCTGGACAGAAGGACTTCCGCTGAATTTCAGGCGGTTCACTCCAAAGGTGTTGGTTTTTATAATGTCACAGCCTGCCTCCAGGTATTCTCTGTGCAGACGGATTATTTCTTCAGGACGGTTTATGTTCCACAGTTCAGGCAATTCACCGGGAATGAGCCCCCGGGACTGAAGCACCGAACCGGTACCTCCGTCGAAAAACAGTATTTTGCTTTTTAAAGTCTCAAGAATATTCATTGATTTTCCTCTTTTCTGTCTGTATATGTCAATTATAACATATACAGAATAAAAAATCAAGGAAAAACTCTATTGACGGCAAGGGTACGGATGTGATAAAATTATAAAAACGGGAGGTATGGAAGATGGGGAAGTTTGATGGAATTTTAATTTGTACTGATTTTGATTGTACTCTTGCCGACAGAAGCGGTCAGGGTACGGTTTCAAAAGAAAATATTGAAGCAATAAATTTTTTTATGTCCGGTGGCGGACTTTTTACACTTGCAACAGGAAGACAGAGAAAGCTTCTTGAAAAAATGAAGCTTGAAATAAATTTCAATGCACCGCTTATTTTAATTAACGGCACAGTTGTGGATTTAAACGGTAAGCATATTTACGAAAATCCCTTGCAGGAAGAGGCAATAGAGGATATTTATGAAATTTTTGAAAACAACCCCACTATCCGGGAATCTCACCTGAGGGCAAGAGAAATATCAAAGGTTTATGTCCGCGAAAAGGACAGGCTTATATGTACACAAAATGCGGAAGGCCCATATTACAAATGTATTTTTTTGTTTGATAGTCCGGCGGATTGCTCCGCATTTATGGGAAAAATGAAAAAAAGCTACGGTGAAAAATATGAGTTTGACCGAAGCTGGGCTTTTGAAGCGGAAATGCACGCAAAAGGAAGCGGAAAAGGTGACGCGGTAAGATTTCTCAGAAAATACTATGGAGAAAAGGTTAACCGTGTAATATGCGTGGGGGATTTTGAAAATGATGTTTCAATGCTTGTTGAGGCAGATGAGGGCATAGCCGTTGCAAATGCCATGGAGGAGGTTAAAGCAGTAGCTGACCGTGTAACAGTAAGCTGTGAAGAACACGCCATAGCAAAAATAATTTACGGATTGAATGAGTAATAAAAGGCGGTATTTAAAAAGTCGTTCCGACTTTTTAAATCCCGCCTTTGCACTAAATAAGGGTTATTTCGTAATCTTTTGGTGGCAGCTTTTTGTAGATGCCGTCAAATACTGAATTGTACGCCAGTACAGAGCTTGCAAACCCATGCTTTTTTTCATTCCATCTGCCGTAGCCCAAAAGAATATCATTCATTTGCTTTTGGGTGAGGGTTCCGGTGTTGTAGCCTAAATATTTTGCTTCACTGCTGAGACATATTGCAATGAAATCCAGAGCCCCTTCAGGTGTTTTAAGATATTCCGCAAGGGTTTCGTCATCCCAGGTTATGGACTGACCGTAAAGTCTGTTATAGGCAAGTCTTGCGTAACGCAGCGAGGGGGAATCGGCGGTGATGGTACCGTTGTCCGCCACGGTCTGGTAATAGACCGATGAAAGCAGGGCGGGGGGAAGGTTCCTTCGTGCCGCAATTTCCTCAATTACGTACTTGTTTTCATCAAAAGCCTTGTAAGCGTTGGCATTCCGGGTTTCGGCACTTGAATAAGCTTCGGGGTTTTCTGAGGAAACCCTGACAATTCTGCCAAGCTCTGAAATTTCATCCTCCGAAACGGACTGGTCAGCAATTTTTTTCTCGAAATTTTTACGAGTTGAGTAAGTTTTACTGCCGTCCTTGTAAATTTCCGTGATGTAGTGCTCTCTTTCAGGGGTTACTCTGGAAGTACTTACCGTTCCGTCAGCTTTTATACGGCTGTACATATCATAGGGGCTTTTGCCCGAATATGTTTTAGGTATGTCATCAAGGTCGTATTCCTTTTTACCGCTGTTGTAATCCACAACGGTAATTTCAGGGTTATGTGCCGCCTTGTCTGTCATTTCATCCCTTGCAAGAACCAGGGCTTCGTTGCTTACGGCTCTGCTGATTGAATCAAGACTGTCATCTGCTGATATTTTGTATTTGAATTTTTTCAAAAGACTCTCCTTTCCGGTGCAGACTGTGTTCCCGAAAAGTATTATACAACACCGTTTTTTGCCAAAAACGAAAAATAAAACAAATTCTCTCATTATTTTCCGAAAAAAAACAAAAATTTACATACGGTTGAAAAAGTTTGGTAAAAATAAATAAAAAAACAAATAAAAAATCAGCGTTGTACACAAAAAAACAAGGAATACCAAAAAAAATAAAAAGTAATTTGAGCAAAATACTTGACAAGTATGTAAAATTGTTATAAAATATAATAGTATATTTCACAGTCATTTTCTGTTGTATTTTTACAACTTGTTATGATATATAATGCCGTAATGTTACAATTTAATATTTTTCGGCATTATGCCTTGTGAGAATAACAAAATTTTTCGAAAAACGTGAGAGGAGGTGCTGGCAGAATGATCAGTATTTTTGGTTTAGGCCTCGGAGCGTCGGTTGGTATAATTATCGCGGCTTTGGTTGTTATTGGTCTGGTCGCTTTTTATGTTGGAATTACATACAGAAAGTCCAAATTTGAAAAAGTTGTAGGCTCGGCAGAGCAGCAGGCTAAGAAAATTATAGAATCGGCTCAGAAAGAGGCAGAGGGTAAAAAGAGAGAGTCCCTTCTTGAAGTGAAGGAGGAAATGCATAAAAGCCGTGCAGAGCTCGATAAGGAAATTAAAGAGCGCCGCGGAGAAATTTCCCGTCAGGAGAGAAGACTTCAGCAAAAAGAAGAAACCATGGACAAGAAGCTTGAATCCCTTGAGCAAAAGGAAGAAGCGCTTGCTAAGAAGAATAAAGACCTCGAGGTTATGCAACAGGAAGTTGCGGAAATTCAGAAAAAGCAGCTTGTTCAGCTTGAAAAAATATCAGGATTATCTGCTACAGAAGCAAAAGAATTATTACTCAGCAGCATTGAAAGTGAAGTTAAACATGAAGCAGCTGTTCGTGTAAAAGCTATTGAAGACGAAGCCAAGGAAGAGGCGGACAAGAGAGCCCGCAACATTATAAGCCTTGCTATTCAGCGTTGTGCCGCAGACCACGCTACAGAAACCACAGTTTCCGTTGTGGCTCTTCCCAGCGATGAAATGAAGGGTAGAATTATCGGCCGTGAGGGAAGAAACATCCGTGCAATTGAAAACGCAACCGGTGTTGACCTTATCATTGACGATACTCCCGAGGCTGTTGTTCTTTCCAGCTTTGACCCCATCCGCAGAGAGATAGCAAGAGTTACTCTTGAAAAGCTTATTTCTGACGGACGAATCCATCCGGGACGCATTGAGGAAACAGTTGAAAAGGCAAGAAAAGAAGTTGAAAATGTTATGAAACAGGAAGCAGAGCGTGCCACCTTTGAAACAGGTGTACACGGTCTTCACCCCGAACTTCTTAAAACCCTCGGTCGTCTTACCTACAGAACAAGTTACGGTCAGAATGTGCTTATGCACAGCATAGAGGTTTCACACCTTTCCGGACTTATTGCAGGCGAACTTGGTGTGGATGTTACCGTTGCAAAGCGTGCAGGTCTTCTTCATGATATCGGTAAAGCCGTTGACCATGAACAGGAAGGCTCGCATATTCAGATTGGTGCAAACCTTGCCCGTAAGTACCATGAAAGTGCTGAAATTGTACATGCTATTATGGCACACCACGGTGATGTTGAGGCTGAAACAATTGTGGATTGCATTGTTCAGGCGGCTGATGCTATATCCGCAGCCCGTCCCGGTGCACGCCGTGAAAACCTTGAAACCTACATCAAGCGCCTGGAGCGTCTTGAAGAAATTGCAGACAGCTTTGACGGTGTTGAAAAATCTTATGCTATCCAGGCAGGCCGTGAAATCAGAATTATGGTTAAGCCTGAGGTTGTGGGAGACGATTCCATAACTATGATTGCAAGAGATATCGTTAAGAAAATTGAATCTGAGCTTGAATATCCGGGTCAGATTAAGGTTAACGTTATCCGTGAGGTTCGTGCAGTTGATTACGCAAAATAAATGATCTTCGAGGATACCGTCTGCGGTATCCTCGTTTTTCCTGAGGGGGGAGAGTATGAGGGTTTATGCACTTGTAGGCGAAAGCGGAAGCGGTAAAAGCTACCGCGCCATGTGGATTGCCGGTCAGCATAAGCTAAAATTCGTTATTGATGACGGTTTGCTCATAAGCGGCGGAAGTGTTGTTGCGGGAAAATCGGCAAAAAGAGAAAAAACGAAAATGGGCTCGGTTAAAAGGGCAATTTTCTTTTATGACGAGGACGCAGCGGAAATGCGCCGTGCCCTGAAGAAAAACAAGGTGGAAACTCTGCTGATTTTAGGCACCTCCACCCGTATGGCAGATAAAATTGCACAGCGCCTGGAGGTGGGTCCTGTGCAGAGATATATTGATATAACCGAAATTGCCACTACTGAGGAAATTGAAACAGCCCACCGTATACGGAACACTCAGGGTATGCATGTAATACCTGTGCCTACTATGGCAATTAAAAAGGATTTTCAGGGCTATTTTATGGATACCCTTGAAATCTTGCTGAACAAATCAAAATATAAGTCGGAAAAAACCGTTATGCGCCCCAGCTATAGCTATATGGGAGATTATGTTGTACATCGTGCTGTTCTTGAAGAAATATGCATACATGAGGCGGAAAGTGTCCCATATGTAAAAACTCAGGATGTAAGGATAAACTCCACCTCTTCGGGAATTACTGTAAGCCTGGGAATAAGCATATGCGGTATGCGGAAAATAAGAGACCTTTGTAAAAAAATACGCAAGGCAATAAGCGTTGCAATGGAAGAATATGCAGGCATGGTTGTTGATAAAATTGATATAACTGTAAGAGATATTGAAATTTAGGGTGATATTATGAAAAAAACCGTTTTAATTACAGGTGCATCAAAAGGCATTGGTGCGGAAATTGCCCGTGAGTTTGCGGCAGCAGGCTATAATGTTGTTGTTAATTATATGAACAGCCGTGAAAAAGCAGAGCAGCTTGCAAAAGAAATTGGCGGACACGCTTTCCGTGCAGATGTTTCGGATTATAATCAGGTTGAAACGATGAATGGGGAGAGTGTCAAGCTTTTCGGCGGAATTGATGTGCTTGTGAACAATGCCGGTGTTGCACTTCCACAGAAGCTTCTTGTGGATACCACCGAGGCAGAGTGGGACAGACTTTTTGATGTGAATGTAAAAGGAGCTTTTAACTGTACAAAAGCGGTAATGGACGGCATGGTGCAGAACCGTAGCGGCAGCATTATAAATATTTCCTCAATATGGGGCATAACCGGTGGCTCCTGTGAGGTGGCGTATTCCACATCAAAGGCGGCATTAATCGGATTTACAAAAGCCCTTGCCAAGGAGCTTGGTCCTGCAGGCATACGGGTAAACTGTGTTGCTCCCGGAGTTGTGGATACCGATATGAATGCACACCTTTCAAAAGAGGATATGCAGGTTCTTTGCGATGAAACACCTTTGGGAGTTATCGGAAAGCCCTCCGACATTGCAAAAACCGTACTTTTCCTGGCATCTGATGATGCAAGGTTCATAACCGGTCAGGTAATAACGGCCGACGGAGGTATGACTATATAACAAAATCACCCGAAAACTTTTCGGGTGATTTTTATTATATACGGAATTTGACGGGTATAACAGGGGGAACAAGAAGGATTATACGCATTTTGAACGTTGACTTTCTGTATATGCTGTGTTATAATGAAAACGGGGTGAGACAGAAAATGTTTGAAGTGAACAGAAAAATAATTTATAAATCCTCCTTTGCTATACCGTTTAACTATCGCTCAGGAGAAAAAATTTTTCCGGTAACGCCTATGGGTATCGGTGTTATGGATTGCCGAGATGATTATTATTTCAAGAGAAAACAGGAATTAGGATATAGCCTTATTTATATTCTTGAAGGAAAAGCAGAACTGTTATATGACGGAATAAAATTTGAAATGAGAAGAGATGAAATGGTGTTGGTGTCTCAGAGTCACTATCACGAATTGCACATTCCGGATAAGAAGCCAATGAAATATTCGTTTATTAACATGGCTACCACCCAATTTACTGATGAGCTTTATGATATGCTGTATTCGGGTGGATTTAAACCGGTGATGTGTACAATCCCTTCTGAAATGGAATTGAAATTCAATAAGTTAAAAAAGCTGGCAAAGGGAGATGACAGCACCAAAGAGCTTATGGTGTTTTCACTTATCTCATCATTGCTGGCGGATTTGTACCGTGATGTAAAAATTTACGAGAGAAACCTGAAGGAAAAGAACATACCTGAATGGTGTCTGAAAGCGGTTCGGTTTTTTGAGGAACACTATGATGAAAAAATAAACATTAATACACTTGCAGAGTCCAACCGGAAATCCCTTTCGCTGTTCAGTAAAGAATTCAAAAAAAATATTGGATATTCTCCCACTGCTTTTTTAAGGGAAGTAAGATTGAAAAATGCAACAAATATGCTTTTGTATTCCTCAAAAAGTCTTGATGCAATAGCCTGCGATGCAGGTTTTTCAAGTACTTCGCGGTTTATTGAGGCTTTTGGAAAACAAAACGGAATAACCCCGTATAAATTCCGTAAACAAAAAAATGAGTTTATTTAGTTTGGTAAAAAAACGTATATAACGGCACAAATCCGTAAAAAGTTTTTCAAAAAATGTATATTATTTGAGCGGAAAGAGAGTTATAATTTAGTCATATATTAAATTTGGAAAGGAAAATAAGAAATGGTAAAAAAATTTTGTTTTTTCCTGTTGATTGTGACAATGGTTGTTACAATGCTTCCCGCAGCGACTTTTGCGGAAACATTGAATGTTGTTTACCAAGAAAGCTTTGAAGGTTTATGGATGGTATCGGAAAATAAAACTGATGTTTCCTGCGAAAATGTCCTGTCGGATATTACTCCGGCAGATGGCAAAAAAGCACTTAGAATTGGAGGAAATACTCTGATTGAAAAGGTATTTCCTCAGGGACTGGCGAATTCTGAAATCAGTTTTATGCTTTATGATGACATGGCGGCTGACGGTGTTGGCACAATTATTTTGCATGGCGGAAAAAAAGAACTTATATTCGGACTTTATTCGTCTGCAAGGTCAGGAAGCTACTTTTATCGCTTTGGCGGTGCAGGAAACAGCTTTATAGATACAGGCGTTGTCAGGGGAAAAGGCTGGCATAAATTCAACATAAAATGCGGTGATGACATTGCAGAGCTTTCTGTTGATGAAAAAACAGTCGGAACACTTGAAGGCACAGGTACATGGACAACTGTAAAGCTTGGTGCAACATGGCCGGGAAACAGCTCATGCTATACATATATTGATAATTTAACCGTGAAAAACGGAGCCGAAACTCTTTTCAGCGATAGCTTTGAGGAGCCTGATATGGCTTCAGGCTGGAAAATTGCGGATTCAAAAAGTAATGTTGTGCCGTCAAGTCCCATAAGTGAAATTGGTACACACGACGGAAAAACCGCATTGAAAGTTACCGGTAATGCTGTTATTGAAAGAGAATTTATTCAAAATGAAAGCCTGGACCACTCAAAAATAAGCGTATGGCTTTATGACGATTTATCCGGTGACGGTATTGGTACAATTATGCTTGAGGGCGACTCGAAATCTCTTGTTTTTGGTCTTGCCAATCCTTATTTAAGAGATAATTACACATACCGTTTTGGTCCTGCAGGAAGTACCTTTGTCAATACCGGAATTGCCCGTACCAAAGGATGGCACCGGCTTGTAGTGGACTGTACTACTCCCGGAACAGCTATACTTACCGTTGACGGAAAGGTTGCAGGTACTCTTGACAAGGTGGGTGTGTGGAAACGCATCAAGCTTGGCGCAACCTGGCACGGAAATTATAACAACAAAATCTATATGGATGACCTGAAAATTCAGAAGTCCAAGGATGCCCCTTACAATCCTGATGTGGAATCCTGGCATTTCCTTGATTCCGCTTCGCCATGGACTAAAATTGACAATAACACAGGAAACCTTTCGGTTGAAAATTCGGTTTTGTCTGTGCCGGTGGTAACAACGGCAGATACCGTGGGAATTTCCGCGGCAATGTCCCTTAATGCAAAACAAAGCAGTATAGTTCAGCTTAATGTAAATCCCGGTTCTTCTTCAAAAATCAAGCTGTCTTTTACCACTGATTCTTCACCGACGCAAACCGATGACAAAACAATTGTTTTTGATGTTGTACCGAATATGCAAAAAACTTATACTCTTGATATGTCCGGTCTTTCCACATGGTCCGATTCTGTTTTAAAGCTTAATTTCAATTTTCCCGATGCTCTTTCGGGTGAAACAGTAAAAATTGACCTGATTAAAACAATAGACGGTCAGTTTGTTGCCGAGGCGGAAGAATTTACACCCTATACTCCTTTGGAAACTGCTACTGAAAAGGATTTCCGTGTTGCACATGTTTTTTCGGACAATATGGTTTTGCAAAGGAACAAAAACGTAAAAATATGGGGTATTGCCCAACCCGGAGAAACAGTAACTGTCAGTTTTGACAAACAAACAAAAACCGCAGTTGCACAGGAGGATAATTTCTGGCAGATAATTCTCGACCCTATGGAGGTCAATACCGGAACGACAATGACGGTTTCAGGTGATAAGGATACGGCTCACCGGATAACTCTTGAAAATGTTTGTGTGGGAGAGGTATGGTTAATTTCGGGACAGTCCAATACGGTTGTTACAACAAATCAGAGTTCTCATACCGCAGCGAATGATATTAATAAAGCGAACTATCCGTATATACGTTACGGTCTGGCACCCAAAATAAGCTCGGAAAAACCCATCTCCAATACTTACATTTCCGATAATATAACCTGGATACCGGTTACCGATAAGGTTTCTGCAACAAATATGCCGGGACTTGGCTTCTACTATGCAGTAAACCTGTATACGGAGCTTACTGAAAAAGAGGGTACACCTGTACCTGTAGGTATTATAAATGCAGGTGTTGCCGGAACCTGTACCGAACCCTGGTTGCCCGAAGAAGAACTTGCCGGAGTATATCCACCGGAGGAAAAAAGAGAAAGTGCGGCAAGTGACAGCGCATATTATAACGGAATGATTCATCCGCTGTCACCCTTTACTTTAAGGGGTATTTTGTGGTATCAGGGCGAAAGCAGTGCAAATACTACTCTTCAGGCAACTCGCCACTATGAAGGCTTAAAAGCCCTTTTCAGCAGCTGGAGAAGAACCTTTGGAGATTCAGATATACGCTTTCTTACAGTACAGCTTCCGGGGCATAGCGGCAACTATGCCGAAGATAGCTGGGCGTATGTAAGAGAGTGCCAGCTTCTTGCGGCAAAAAGTACAGAAGGCGTAGGCATGGTTGTAACCGCCGATTATCACGGTATTTCAAATCTTCATCCTGCAAATAAGGATATTATAGGCAAACGTCTTACTGTTGAAGCCATGCGCACGGTTTATGGTTCCGGCTCAGCAATTGCATCCCCGGTTTATAAATCTATGGAGGTGCAGGATAATAATATTATTTTAACATTTGACAATGTGGGAACAGGACTTAAATGTAAGGAAGGCGAAACACTTACCGAGTTTGAAATTTGCGGAGAGGATGGTGTGCTTTATCCGGCTGAGGCGGAAATTATCTCTGCAAATACCGTGAAGGTAACAAGCTCCGAGGTTTCTGAACCGAAACAGGTATACTATGCTTTTCACAATGCCCCGATAGTAAATCTCTATAATAGTGCAGATTTACCCGCATCACCCTTCCGTACAGATATGCCGTTTGTAGAACCTGTTGACCCTCCTGATGTTAATCCTCCCGGGGATGAACCTGCGGAGGAAGAATATCTTTCAGAAAACTTTGAAGATAAGTCAGGGGATATTGACGGAACAAAACCTCAGAGTGGTAAGCATACCTGGGTAAGAACAGGCGGACAAGAGGATAAAACCGGTTATGTAACAGAATTTACAGACCGTAACGGAGCATTAACAAAAGCTCTTGTATTCAACAGCCTTAACGCAGCAGTTTCTCTTGAAAATGCAAGCCTGCCTGCCAATAAGGACTATGTTCTTACAATGTGGCTTTATGACGAGTTTACCGAAAATGGAATAACAAACTTTACCTTGAACTTTGATAATACCTTTGTGGGCTTTGACCTTAGTGCAGTATACAGTCCTAACTGGAGATACCGCAGAGCGGAAGGTGGAAATGTTGACCTTCTTGATGCGAAGGGTGAAGCTGTTAAACGCTCAAAGGGATGGCACAAAATTGAAATCAGGGTGAAAGACAGATTGGGTACACTTTATGTTGATGGTGTGCAGACAAATTATTCAGACAGTATTTCAAAGCTTACATTCAGTCAGCGCTCAGGCTGGTTTAAAGGCACAGTTAAAAACAGCATATATATTGACGATATAACAGTTACGGAAAATGCAAAAATCCTTAAAGGCGATGTGGACGGTAACGGTAAAATTGCAATTGCCGATGCGGTAGCCATATTGAAGCATATAGCAAGAATTCAGACCATTGAGAACACCGAAATAGCAGATGTTGACGGTGATGGCAAGGTTAAGATGAATGATGCAATCCTTATGCTTAAATACATTGCAGGCTTGATTAATTCTATGACTGAATAGCTCTTCGAGATGAAAAAACACCCGAAAATTTTTCGGGTGTTTTTTCTTATATATCCCTGAGCTCCGGTGTTTTCCATTTGCCTGAAAAATATATAACCGTACCAAATATTGCTTCGGTTATCCAGGAAAGAACAATTGCGGCATAAATACCGTACATTTCAAATCTTTCAAATAAAAGATAGCTGAAACCGAAACGGGCAACGGCATAAATAACGGTAGAGATTACAAGGTACTGACCGGCTCCGGTGCTGCGGAAAATGGCGTGGAACAGATTGTTGAAAACGTTAAACAGAATAAAAGGCATACACCATATTAAAAATACTTCTGCGTAGTGTCTTGCATCGGGAGAATCCAGGAAAAACCGTGGTATTATTTTTCCGCCAAGAACCGTTGTGAGTAAAAAAGGTGCAAGAATCAGCAGGGACTGGCAAATACCCGTGCGGAGTCCTTTTTTTATCATACTGTATTTTTTTGCTCCCATACATTGGGCAATGTAAGTGGTAATGCTTTTGTTGGAGTTCTGATATACTCCCGAATCTATGTCATAAAGCCTCATTCCAACCGTGTATCCGGCAATGGCATCCGAACCGCACATATTTACTATGGGGGATACAAGAGCGGTACAAAGGTACATTGCAGATTGCTGCAACATGGTAGGAAAAGCGAAATACCAGGACCTGACCAATTCCTGCTTGTCCAGGTAAAAACCTCTGAGGCGGATGCCCAGACTGTGAATTGCCCTTGTGAGAGATATTACATAAAATGAAACAGAGGAAAGGTTTGCAACAACAGTTGCTGCTGCTATGCCTCTTACACCCATATCCGCAAATTTTACAAGAATGTAGCTTCCGCCTATATTGACTACATTAATAACGATTGATGCTATAAGGGGAAGCGCAGTAAGTCCCATTGAATTTGAAATGTACATCAGGCTCCAATTGAGATTATAAAGAACAAGCCCGAATATGTAAGTAGTAAAATAGGCGGAGGTTTCAGGACGCAGGGCATCTTCAATCTTAAGAAAATCATAAATGCCGGTTTCAAAAACAAGACATAAAAAGGTAATTATAACCGCAAATACCGAGCTTATCAGCAGATTAGCTTTTATTACATTTAACATTTTTTTGTAATCACCGTTGCCAAAAAGCATAGCTACATAAATTGAAAAGCCGTTTCCGAATCCCCAGAAAAGGGAGGAGATAAAGGAAATAAGAGGGGATGTGCTTCCGGTAGCAGAGATTGCATCATCACCCAGGAACGATCCGGCAATAAAGGTGTTAATAATGTTAAAAGATTGGCTGAAAATGGCGGCAAGCACCAGCGGAATGGCAAAAAGCAAAAAGTTCTTTTTCAGGTTTCCTTCGTATAGTTTTTTCACAAATATCACTCCGAACTATTGATATTGGATTTAATTTATGATACAATTATACATAAACAATCAAAAAAAATCAATAGTTGCGATTTTATTGTAAAATAATCAACAATAATCAAAAGAGGTGTCTGTATGTATCAAACCGAAAGAATGGATGAAATAATGAGAATACTTAAAAAATACGGTTATGTAACCGTGGATTACCTTGTTGAGCAAATCAGATATTCTCCGGCAAGTATACGAAGGGATCTGACTCTGCTTGAAAAGCAGGGGCTGGTGCACCGAAGCTACGGCGGTGTGGAAATAAAGACGGAGGCTTCAACTCCCTTTGTGTTCAGACAGCACAGTATGAAATCTGCAAAAAACAAAATGGCTCAGGAAGCTGCAAAACTTGTAAACGACGGTGATACCGTGTTTGTTGACGGCTCCTCCAGCGCTCAGTATATGGGACATTTTCTGGTGAATAAAAAGGATATTACTGTAGTTACGAACAATATGCTGCTGGCAACACAGCTTGCCGAAAACGGAGTAAAGGTTTACTGCACGGGTGGGTATGTAAGTGAACTGCCGGGCATTCTGACAGGAGATGTAACAACGGGCACATATTCAAGGTTTTATGCCGATATAATGTTTTTCTCCACAGGAGGAACTGCGGGAGGTAATATATACAGCGGCTCGGAGGCCTATGTTCAGCATCACCGTCAGATGCTTGAAAATTCCCGCATTCATGTTTATCTTTGCGGAAGTGATAAAATTGAAAAGACAAGAAACCTCATTCTGTGCAGTATAGACGAAATTGACTATTTTATAACCGACGGCAATGTTAATGAGGAAATGACTCATAAGCATAAAAAAACAAATTTCATAAAAGTGTAATATTTCACCAATATGTGGAGGATATAAAAGACAGGGGACAAAAAGCCGGGAGACGGTTCTGTGTCTTTGCTGATTGAAACCCATATACAAAGGCAGGCATATATGTTTTTCCGTTTTTTAGAAAAATATATAATCATACAGAAAATCACAAGAGTATAATTGAATAACCCGTTTCCTTTTGGGAACGGGTTATTCAAACAAATCATTCATTAAGCTTTCAATACGCTTTTTGCGGATTTCGGTTTCGGTGACATTTTTTGTAAGGCTGAAAACATCGCCCTCTGCGGAATCCTCCGGCAAAAGCTCACGGGGAATATTCAGAAATAAGCCGTTTTCGCTTTCCACAACGGCAAAACCGCCCTCAAAACGGTCGATTGTAAAGTTCATAAAATCAATCCTTTCTGCTACTATTATAAAATAAAATACGCCATATGTCAAGATGGGCATAAAAGTAAAATAAACTCTTGATTTTTATTGATTTTTATTGTATAATAGATAAGGATATGTATATATTGTTTTAACTGAAAGATTGAAAGCTATGAAAAAAACAGTAATCGGTCAGCAGAAAATAAAAAATCTGTTTCTTAATTTTTTGAAAAACGATACACTTGGTCATTGCTACGCATTAATCGGAGAAAAGGGTATGGGTAAAAGTACACTTACCGAATATCTTTCAAAAATGATTGTGTGTGAACACGGAACAGCCTGCGGAACCTGTAAAGCCTGCGTTATGGCAGAAGCAGGAACACATCCCGATATTGAATACATTGTTCCCGAGGAGGATAAAAAATCAATTGGTGTTGATGTTATGCGCCGTATGATTGAGGGAGTCTATGTCCGTCCTTATACTGCACCTAAAAAGGTTATAATAATCAACAACTTTGAACAGGCAAACGTGCAGGCACAGAATGCGGTGCTCAAAGTGTTGGAGGAACCGCCGGAATATGTTGTTTTTCTGCTTACTGTCCCTTCTGAAAAGGATATGCTTGACACAGTGAAATCCCGTTCGGTAATGATAAAAATGCAGCCCTATTCAAAAGAGGAAATTAAGCTTTTTCTTCAGGAGTATACATCAGCCCCGGAAAACGAAAGGGATTTCATTGCAAGCTATGCTTCGGGAAACACCGGCAAGGGTAAGCTTCTTGCCGAAAATGAAGGCTTTTCTCAGCTCAGAAGCTCGGTTTTTGAGGCTCTTCTGTACCTTGTGGAACGAGGTAGTGTAATTCCTTTTTCAAACTTTGCAAAAAAGGATAATCAAAAAAATATGGGGGATATTCTTGAATGTGCACTCAGCTTTTTCAGGGATATGCTTATGTATAAAATAGGTGAGGCTGACCTTGCGGTAAACGGAGATTATTCCGCCCGTATAAGGGAAGCTGCCGTAAATATCAAAACACAGCGCATACTGCGTGTTATGCAGGACATAATGGACGCAGATGCCAACTTACAGCGGAACATCAATTTTAACCTTGCGGTTATGGATATGGTGCTCGGCAGTCTGGAGGAAATTAATGGTTGAAATAGTCGGAGTAAGATTCAAAAAAGTAGGCAAAACCTACTATTTTGCACCTGGTAAGCTCAAACTGAATGTGGGAGACAATGTAATTGTTGAAACCGCACGGGGTATTGAGTTTGGTGAAGTTGTAATTCCCAACCGGGAAATAGATGAGGCGGCAATAACCTCACAGCTTAAGCCTGTTGTGAGCGTTGCAACTGAAGCAGATGTGCGCCAGGTTGAGGAAAACAAGGAAAAAGAGAAAAAAGCGGTTGCTATTTTTAATGAGAAAACCGCAAAGCATCAGCTTGAAATGAAGCTTGTTGATGTGGAATATACCTTTGACGGAAGCAAAATTTCATTCTTCTTTACAGCAGACGGACGAATTGATTTCCGTGAGCTCGTAAAGGACCTGGCATCCACCTTCCGCACCCGTATTGAACTGAGACAGATTGGTGTCCGTGACGAGGCGAAAACGCTTGGCGGTATTGGTATATGCGGCAGGGAGCTTTGCTGTAAGGGTTTTTTGGGTGAGTTTATTCCTGTGTCAATTAAAATGGCAAAGGAACAGAACCTTTCCCTTAACCCTACAAAAATTTCAGGTAACTGCGGCAGACTTATGTGCTGCCTGAAATATGAGCAGGAGGCATATGAGGAGCTGGGTAAAACAATGCCCCGCAGCGGTGCTCTTGTGCAGACTCCTGACGGTAAGGGTACTGTTATAAGCGTTAACCTTGTCCGTCAGGTGGCAGATGTTAAAATGGAGGACAGCCCTAACATTAAACAGTATAAGGGCACAGAGCTTAAGGTGCTTAAACACGGTGAACAGAAAATTGATAAGGACACCATGAAGGAGCTTAAAAACCTTGAGGATTGACATTAAAGCAGTTTTGCTTTTATGTATAAATTAACTATGTATTTTTTTATGGAGGTGTAACTAAATGGCTTACGTAATTAACGATTCTTGCATTAGCTGTGGTGCTTGCGCTGCAGATTGTCCTGTTTCTTGTATTACAGAAGGTGACGGCAAGTATGTAATCGACGCTGATGCTTGCATCGGCTGCGGTAACTGCGCTGATACCTGCCCTGTAGATGCTCCCGTTGAGGAATAATTCAGGAAAAATAAAAATTGCCCTGTTTTTGACAGGGCAATTTTTTATATATCCTTTTTAAAATATTTCAGAGGAGAAACGCTAAAACGCTTTTTAAACGCTCTGCTGAAAGCGGAAACTTCGCTAAAACCGCATTTTTCCGCCGCCTCCTGAACACTGTAACCTTCACTTAATAAACTGATGGCTTTTTTGAACCTTAAGTCCAGCAAATAAAAATTAAATGTATTCCCTGTATATTTCTTAAATGAACTAAAAAGAGTTGTACGGCTTATACCCAGCTTTTCGGCAAGATTACCTGCTACAATCTTTTCCGAATAATGCTCCGAAACAAAGTTAAGTGCCTCAATAATGTAGTCGGGGCATTTATAAAAGGTGATATCCTCAAATTCTGCTATTTTGGATAGCAGATAAAGTGTAAGTATTCTCTGCCTGAAAATGTCTGTTTCCAGCTCAATTTCGATAATTATTTTTTCACACATTTCTTTTTGCATAGGACTGAGCTTTAAAACCCTTCCGTTTTCACCAAAAGCAGAAAGGAGAAATCTCCATTCGGGGACATAATCCTTTATAAAATTCTCCGAAAAAAGCAAAAAAATCCTTTTGAAAAGAGTATCGGGTGAGCAGGTGACATAATGAGGTGTACCGGGAGGCGAAAGCACCAGTCGGCATCCGTTACCACGCTCGCCTCCACTTTTGAGCAGAATATTAAAGTTACCGTCAAGTATCAGATTTATTTCATAAAAAGGGTGAGTATGAAAATCCGATGCAGAGGTAAAATACCCCTCCTTATGCATAACTCTTACATTTTTCCAGGTTTTTTCAAAATCAAATTCGTAAATCAAATCAATCACCTTTTTTATTATATCATTTCAAACCATAAAAGTCAACTATTTGTATATTTTGGCTTTATTGAGTACCTTATATATTATTAAATATGAACTATATGTTAAAAAACTGAACTTTTTGTCATTGAACTGCGGGGTTAGCAGGTGTATAATAGATGCAAAGGAGTGATATTATGAGTTACATAAATTATAGTATAAAGCAAATGGAAAAGTTATGTGTTGATGCATTTTGTAAGTTTGGGTTTGCCAAAGAAGAGGCAGAACAGATTACGGATGTTCTTATTATGGCGGATTTGTATGGAGTAAAATCTCACGGTACTCAGCGCCTTGTAAGATATCATAAAGCCATAGAAAATGAAAGTGTAAAGGTGAAAGCAAAGCCTGAAATTATTTTTGAAACTCCGGTCTCGGCAGTTGTTGACGGAAATAGCGGTATGGGGCAACTGATTTCTGTTTTTGCTATGAAAAAAGCTATTGAAAAAGCAAAAATTTCCGGTATGGCATTTGTAACAGTACGTAATTCCAATCATTACGGAATTTCGGGTTATTATGCAAAAATGGCAAGTGATGAAGGTTTTATAGGAATATCCACAACAAATTCCGAGTCTATCACAGTACACACAAACTCACGCCAGGCGATTCTTGGCTCTAACCCCGTGGCATTTGCAATGCCGGCAAACCCCATTCCCTTCTGGTTTGATGCGGCAACTGCAGTGGTACCTAAAGGAAGACTTGAGGTATACAATAAAGAAGGTAAACCTCTACCCGAGGGCTGGGCAGCAGATGAAAACGGAGAAGTATGCACCGATGCGGAAAAGATTCTGGAATGTATTGATGGTCATAAGGGCTCAGGCGGAATTTTGCCTGTGGGTGGTGCAAGTGAAATGACGGGTAGTCACAAAGGCTACGGTTACAGTATGATAAGTGAAATTTTATCCGCCATCACATCGGGCGGCGCAACCTCTAATCATCATGTGAGGAAAAAAGGACAGGGGGCAGGTACCTGTCATAGCTTTATAGTGATTGACCCTGCAATTTTTGGCGATGCAGAGAGCATAAAAGAGCACCTTTCGGTGTTTTTGCAGGAGCTTCGTGATGCAAAAAGAGCGGATGAAAATGTGCCCATATACACCCACGGAGAAAAAGAGATTTATATGGCAGAAAAAGTTGAACAAGAAGGAATAAATGTGAATATAAATACCGTTGCAGAAATGGTTAATATGCTGAAGTTTTTAGGACTTGATTATAAAGAATATCTTGGAGATGTGGATGTTTCGGGTGCAAAGGCAGGCACTTATGACAGAATTTATAAATAACAAACAAAAACGCTCTGCCAAAAAGCAGAGCGATTTTTTTACAGTATCTTTGCGGTTTCTTCTATTGCCGTGAGGGCTTTTAAAATAACCTCATCCAAAGGAATAAGCTTTTCGGGTTGCATATCGGCAAGTGGGGTGTTAAAGAAATTTTCTCTTATTGCACACATCTCTTCGGAAAAATCGGTCACCGTGCCAAATGGCTTTGCAATGTGATTGAACCCTATTTCTCCTTCTGCAAAAAAAATATGGTTTACAAGCTCATAAGAGGCTTGAGAACAATATGTGTTCCAGATATTTTTCTTCAGGGTAGTTTCAAAGTTCGGATTTACCGGTGCTTCTTCGGACAAGCTTTTTAATGTTTCGTAAACAGAAAAATCATTGTTATGAGCAAGTAAATCACCAAGGATGCTCATAAGCTTAAGGTAGTGCTTTTTAAGGAGGTTGACACGGCTTTCATCTCCGGTTGATTCAAGCGCCTTTATGATTGTATAGTTTAGGAACCTGCTCAAAACAGTGCGTACAAGGTCTATGGTATCTCTTAAAACGAATTTGTCTGAAAAACCTTCTTTGTTTTCAGAAAGGGTAATCAGGGCTTTTGAGATATCATCCATCATTGGCAAAGTTTCATTTATTTTTTCATTCCAGTATTTTACAAGAGCACTGTCGGGAGAGGGTTTCTGTTCCAGGAAAATTGTAAGCTTTACCCACATACTCTGGTGTACAAACCAGGATGGACAATATTTTACATAATCGGGGTCGTCGGGAGTTCTTTTTGTGTAGCCGCCCCAATCCGAAAGCTTTATAAGCGGGAAAAGTAGTTGCCATGCGTTGTTCATTTTGTCTGAAAGTGCGCCGTATCTCTTTGTGCAGTAACGGGAAACAAGCTCCTCAGCTTTTGCCTGTAAAGGAGACCAGGAATTTGATGACAGATATTCAAGCACAACAGGGTCGCTGTGTGAAAGCTCCGGCCAAAGTATCATACCCTTGCAAAAATAGTCATCAGCGGCGACCTTCAGTCTTTCGTCGCTTCTGTCGTAGGGACCGCGAAGCTCACTTTCCGATTCGTAGGCATGAAAAAGACCGAATATCCATGGGAATTTACCTACAACTCCCCAATTCAAAAAGCCTGTTTCAGGGTCGTCAATTTCCGAGGTGTAGTCCAGTATCAGTGAGCTTTCGGGGTCAAGCTCCGAAATAAGCTTCCTGACCTCTTCGTTTTTCCACCAGCCTATGAAATCCCAGCTTGCAAGCATAAGCTTTGAATCGGGCCACCGTCTTTTTATGTTTTCCGCAATTCTTCTGTAGGCAATAAGCTTCAGGGCAAAGTTTTTGTTTTTGTCCTTGAACATTTCCCGTTCACCAAGACCTATTGTGTGAAAAAGTGAGCCGGATTTTTCATATTCCGAAACCATAGTTTCTGTAAGGTGCATATAGTAATCCATATTTTCCTTTTTTGTAAAGTCAAAAACCTTGCCTGTGTCAGTTTCGGTGTAGTGAGTTATTTCCTGAGTTGTGAAGGTGGGCTTTTTGTTTTTGAGAAATTCCTCGGGGGTGCGGGAATACCAATGGGTCATAGTACCGGCATCTGTGGGATACATAATGTCAAGGCTTTTTGCATATTCCAAAACTTTTTCGCGAAGCTTTCCGCGGTGCTTTAAAGTCCAGAAATCAGTGCGGTCGTCATAATCTATGGAGTCGGGGCCGGTTATTGTACGGTAGCCTTCGGGGTAGGGAACAGCATCAGGAAAGGCTCTTTGCCAAACATCATCCATACCTATGCGAAGCATAAAAAAGTTAAGCCGTTTTTTGGTCATCCAGTCCAGTTCTTTTTTCCAGTCGGAAAAGCCCCAATGCTCTGCCTGAAATCTTTTCAACCCTCTGTGTGCAAAGTATCTGAGTCCGCGGTAGAAAAACCGGGGATTTTCGTTTATATCTATTCCGTCAAGAGGGATTTCGTCGGAATGGGGAATTACATCACCGTCCCAAAAATATCCGCAGTTTAAAAACTTTTCAAAATAATCGTAAATTGCATACAGTGTGCTTCTCAGTCTGCCACCGGCAAAAATCAGCACTTTTCTGCCGTCTTTTTCGTGGCTTTTTACTGTGTAGGAATCTGTTCCGTAGCAAATGCCGAGGGATTGAAGATTGCCTTCCAAAACCTCTGCCATAACAAAGTCATTTACGGCATCCGAGCCGATTACAACAAGGTCACTTTTGCCGTCGTCCTCCCTGCTGATGTTGAGTGTTTTGCCTGTTACCTTTTTATACATTTCGTTAAAGGTTTCGACGGCTGTGCGGTATGCAGGGTCAATTGTAGCTTCTAAAATGATTAAAGACATAAAAAATCACTCCTTTATTTCAGTTTAGCACCGTACGGATTAAAAATCCATATTGTTTTTGATAAAACTAAATATGTTTTTCGAAACATACTTGACAAATAAACAATGGTGTTATATACTGAAATGGGGGGTGATTTTAATATGTTTTTCAAAACAACTGATATTAATGCAGAAGGCTTGTATGCTTTTCGGCTTGAACGACCGGCAGCAAAAGCTCCCGAAAGCATACGTACCTATCATGCCATATCCTACCGTATAAAAGGAACTTCAACTTTTAAATACAACGGACAGACCTTTTGTGCCAATCAAGGCGACATTGTTTTTGCACCTGCTTTGTTGCAATATACTCAGGAGTGCGAAGATGAAAGCTTGTATATAGTACACTTTTATTCGGATAATGCTCCTGCAGATGAGCTGCTTGTTTTTACTCCCTCTATGCCTAAACAGTATGAAAAACTGTTTTTTGAAATGTACAATGCAGGAATGAAAAAATACCCGGGCTATGAAAATGAAATAAAAAGCATTTTTTATAAAATTCTGGCATTGATGGAAAGAGAAAACCAAAGCTCAGGTGTAAGTATAAAAAGCACCGGGTTGGAAAATGTCATTTCGTATATTCACGAGAATTTTACCGTAACAGATATTTCTGTAGCATCCCTTGCGGAAAAAATGAATATGAGTGAAACCTATTTTCGGAAAATTTTTAAAGCACACACAGGTTTCTCACCTGTGTGTTACATAAATGACCTAAAGGTTAAATATGCCATTGAACTTTTAAATTCGGGTTATTACACTGTGGCGGAAATTTCGGATATGTTTGGTTTTTGTAATCCTTATTATTTCAGTTCTTTTATAAAAAAAAGAACAGGGAAAACACCTAAGGAATTTAAAAAGAAAGATTAATAAAACGCTCTGCCGAAAGATTTCAGCAGAGCGGTTTTTTTATAAGCTTGCTTTGAACTCTTCAATATCCACGGGAACACCACCGTTTACTCTGGAATGCTCAGCGGCAAAGCAGATAAGGTGGTTGTCGGAGGAAACACCGATTTCGCAAATGGAAAAGCCTTTATATTCATTATTTAAGTATTCGTAAAGTGCCGCCATAATACCGTCGTCACCGCCGCCGTGACCGCCTGCAATGGAAATGTCCGAGCATACATCATCAATTTTATGATGGGTATGCTTGCGGTCTGCAAAGGTGAAAACATCAATATGGTCATCTCCCATATTTGCAAAAAGCTCACCTTCTGTACCCATAATACGGGTGAATCTGCCTCCTTCGTTGAAAGCACACATTGTAAATGTGGCGGTAGAACCGTTTTCAAACTGCATATTAAGTGTCTGGTGGTCAACAACATCATTGTCGCACTTGAACACACATCTGCCGTAGGGTCCTGTCTGAAGAGCCTCCATAACCTGTTCTTCGGTAGGGTTGGGTGTGGCGGATATGTGCGCACGGTACCAACGGGATTTGTCATTGTATATTTTTATTGCATTGTAAGGACAGGTGTCAAGATATTTACACCCATCTGTGCAACGGTCGGCACAACCTTCGGGGGCGTTCTCACGGTTGAAATAAGAAAGCTCACCAAAGGACTGTACCTTTTTGCAGGGACTGTCCATAAGCCATTGAACAAGGTCAGTATCGTGGCAGGATTTGGCAAGTATCATAGGAGTTGTTTCCTTTGAATTACGCCAGTTTCCACGGACAAAACTGTGGCTCTGATGCTCGTTGCCTACAGCTTCGGTATGGTTTATATTTTTAACTTCGCCGATTACACCGTCAATCAGAAGCTTTTTAAGGGCTTTGTAAAAGGGTGTGTAACGAAGCACATGGCAAACAAGAATTTTTGTGCCGTGTTTCCTGGCGGCACGGGTTATTTCCTCACACTGGAAGGGAGTGGGAGCCATGGGCTTTTCCAGAAGTATATCATAGCCCTTCTCAATAAAAGCAAGAGCAGGCTGGAAATGCATATAGTCCTGAGTGGCAATAACAACCGCATCAGCGCATTTGGGCAGCTCGGCAAAATCCTTCCAATGAGTAAAGCACATATCATCGGGGATGCCATGCCTCTCCTGAACAATCTCACGGCGTTCTTTTATGGGCTCTGCAATGGCAACAACCTCAAACATTTCGGGAAGCCTTGATGCTATTTTACTGTATGCACCGTTTCCTCTGCCTCCGCAACCCATTATGGCAAGCTTTATTTTTTTCATTTGAAATCCTCCTTGACACGGAATTGATTTTGTGATATATTAATTATAATATGTCGTATTTTAAATAGCAATAGATAAAAAGGTAAATTTTCTTTAAAATAGGGTACACGAGGTGCAATATGTCAAATTTTAACGCAGAAGCCAATACAAAGGCAAAAAAATGTCTTATTCCGGGGAAACTTGAAATTGACGGAATTTACACTCTTTTTTGTGAAAAGCCGGTGGCAGACTATGTGTTTGAAGGGGAATATCACGATTTCTGGGAGGCGGTTTTTGTTTTAAACGGGAAGCTGCAGGTTACTGCCGGCAGTGATATTTTCGTGCTTGAAAAGGGTCAGGCTATAGTACATCCGCCAATGGAATTCCATGCACTGCACTCTCTGGAACCGGGGACGGTTTACTGTGTTGTTTCATTTGATGGTGTAATGCCCTTTGAAGGCCATATTGTGGGGCAGGCAGATGTGGACATAGTTTCGGAAATTCACCGCACGGGAAGGCAGGCATTCGATTTTCACGAGAAAACGGGTATATGGGCAAACGAAATTTTATCCGAAGGGCAGGCAATATACACGGCAAAAAAGCTTGAAGGTTTGCTTGCGGAAATGTATTTTTCGGGCAGTGAAGAAAGAATTCGCCTGAAAACCGATAAAAACTACAGTGTAATTGTAAATGTTCTCCGTAAAAACATTCACCGTAAACTTACCATTGACGAGCTTGCGGATATATGCAAAATGAGCCCGTCAAATGTGAAAAAGGTTTTCAGGAAATATTCGGGCACAAGTGTTATGAGTTATTTTAACCTTATGAAGGTGAACAAAGCAAAAAACCTTCTTAGAGAGGGGTATTCCGTAGGCGAAATAGCGGAAAAGCTTGGTTTTGCCGATACCAATTATTTCAGCACAGTGTTTAAACGCATTGCAGGCGTAACCCCGCTGGAGTATAAGAAGAATTTATAAAAGAAAGGTGATGCCAACGGCATCACCTTTATTCGTTATAAAAACAATCCTGCTCCCATTTAAGCGGGTTTGTGTCAATGTATTCCCATATCTTCCGATACTCTTTTTCCCCACGGATTATGTGGTCGTGGAAGGAACATTGCCATATATTTTCAACATATTCCTTGTTACAATACCTTTTTAACAACGAAATAAATTTTAAGGTTTCTTTATTGTAGGGTGCGGCGGTCTCCGACGCACCGTTTTTGTAATCTGTAATGCTAAGAATTAAATGGAAATGATTTGGCATAATTACATATTTATCTATATTTATGTGAGAATATTTTTTATTCATCAAATTGATATGTTTTTCAAGGATTCTTCCATGGTCGGACAACATCATTTGCGGTGCGTCGAAATCGCCGCACCCTACGATTTTTCCGAGCAACGATTGTTTTTCTTTCACGCAAATCGTTAGAAAATACATTCCCGGTGTGGAATAATCATATCCTTTTAATCTTGTTGGTTTTCGTTTTGGCAGTTTCATCATCTTATTTTATTTCCTGTTCTTGCGGTCTGGACTATTTTTACATCCCCTTAATATTACTGTCCTTAAGAGTACGCCTTATATCATGCTGCTCATTTTTTTATTTTAATCATCAAACAAATCAGTAGAAAGATACCGGTCTCCCCC
>JAZQCS010000123.1:0-14297 GCA_045546415.1 Clostridia bacterium
AGGAAATTGCAGATGAAACCTTTGAAGGATGTGACTCCCTTGTAACCTGCATTATTTCGGAAGGAATAAAGAAAATCGGAAGCTACGCTTTTGGTCAATGTGATGCATTAAAAACAGTTTCAATTCCGGATGGAATAACAAATGTCGGTGATTTTGCCTTTTACCATTGTGATAAGCTTGAATCTGTCACAATAGGTAATGGCTGTACAGAGCTTGGAGACTCTGTGTTCCAGCAATGTGCAGCACTTAAAACCGTAAATTTTGGAAAGAATCTGAAAAAAATAGGCAGAACGGCATTTGCTCTTTGTACGGTGCTTTCGGAAATATTCATTCCTGAAGGAGTTACCGAGGTTGGCGATTCTCTGTTTTACCAGTGTACGGCACTTAAAACAGTTACTGTTCCTTCAAGCCTGACAAAAATCAGCGATGATATGTTCAACGGATGCAGAAACCTTGCAGCATTTGTTGTGCCGGAAGGCGTAACAGAAATTGGTAATTTTGCTTTTGGAAGCTGCGACAGTTTTGAGGAAATAACCATTCCCTTGAGTGTAAAGAAATTCGGTGCTTATGTGTTTGACAGAACACCTCTTGACGATTTGTACTTTGCAGGCAGTAAGGAGCAATGGGGTAGTATTGAATTCGGAGTGGAAAATCCCTGGCTCATATATAATACTACATTCTATTATAATGGCGATAAAAATGTCTGCAAGGCTGTTTTTATGGTAACACCGCAGATAACAAAAGAGGTAATGTACGGTCACCCCTACGGAGAATTGCCTGTGCCGGAACAGGAAGGATACGAATTCCTGGGATGGTATGCCGATTCAAGCCTGACCAAACCCGTAACAGCAGAAACCATTGTGCCGGGTAAAACAGAACATAAAATTTATCCGAAATGGAAAAAAATTCCTGTTCCGCTTATCGGAATAGAACTGAATAAAACACAAATTTCACTTAAGCCGGAAGAAAGCGAAACCCTTATATTGACATTTAACCCCTCAAATGCCGATAACAAATCTGTTACATGGTTATCCTCGGACCAGTCGGTTGTAACGGTTTCCAATGGGGTGGTAACTGCTGTTAAAACAGGAACAGCTACGGTTACCGTAACATCGGCAGATGGAGGTTTTACGGCAAACTGTCAGGTTACCGTAACATCACCCGAAACCCCTCCCGGAACAACAATAACCCCCGGTATAGGAGGAGACCTTGTTGGTGGCGGTGTGGCGGATGAAGGGACCTGTGGAGAAAATGCCACATGGAAATTAGGTCTTGACGGCACTCTGACAATATCCGGAAGCGGTGTTATGAATGCATATACTGCAAAAACCACACCGTGGTATGAAAATCGCGAGAGCATTAAAAAAGTTGTAGTAAACGGTGTTGCAACCATAGGTTCATATGCATTTAACTATTGTGATAATCTTAAAGAGGTTGAAATTGGTGAAGGGGTTAAAATTATTTACCGCAATGCCTTTGCCTATGATTATGCTCTTGAAAAAATAACACTTCCTTCAACTCTTGTGAAAATAAGCAAGGCGGCTTTCTATAACTGTACAGCACTTGCAGATGTGCACTATAACGGCACCGCTGAAAGCTTTGCTTCCGTAACCGTTGAAGGTACAAATGCACCGTTTTTAGCTGCGCAGATGCACTATACTGATTCTGAAGAGCCTGAAGGGGATTCGGGAAACACGGAGGGTTCACCGATTGCAGATATAGCAACTCTTCGTTGTTATGAGGCATCCTGGTCAGATGAAAATAAAACCATTACTGTAAATGTTGACCGATTCCCCGTTATTAATGTTTCGGGTTCCATGGGTATTGCGGTTGTTCCTGCCAAGGGTTATACGGTAAGCTATGAATTAACCGGAAACAACAGCGCAAGCGAAACGGCTTCAAGAATTACTAATGCAAGCACAGACAAGTATACTCTTGTTTCAAACGGAGCAAACACCGAAAACTCCGGTGGAGGAGAACTTGGTAAGCTCCCGCTTAAAATAATAACAAAAGAGGACGCGACCAGATTTTATGTAAATGTAACCTTTACAAAGGGTGAAGACTCTGTTGTGTATAAAATGACAATCGCATTGCGTGACAGAGCTGTTGAGGGTGATGTGGATATAAAGAATATTCTTCCGCTTCGTGCAGATGGTGAAAGCTTTGTGCTTGATAACGAGGCAAAGACTATTTATTACGAAACTGTCCCCGGTGCAAAATCTGCAGGCTTTGCAGTAAGCGTGGATAATAATTTCACAAAAACAACAAGACCCAGACGCCTTATTACTGCAAAATCAGGCTGTAAGCTTGCTCACGGTGATATAAAAACCTCAGAGAAAAACGATTACGACCGTTATGTTGTTGCACGCAGAAGTGCAGGTGAAAATCAGACATATCAGGTTAAGGTTTTTGGTGGGGAGGATGGAGTAACATATACCTGGTATACGGTAAATGTCGTGTTTAAATAAGTTTTTCTGAAAGGAGTGCCTGCAAATGAACTACATAAATAAAGTCAGACTTGGCACTCCTGTCGCGGAGGAGACTTATCTTAAAAATATTCCTGCGGTAAAATATCTGATGCAGGGGAATTGCATTGAATTTAATAATAAAATAACCTTTTTGGTGGGGGAAAACGGTACAGGAAAATCTACTCTCATTGAGGGAATTGCCGTGGCATATGGTTTTAATCCGGAAGGCGGAGGAAAAAACTTTAATTTTTCCACAACAGCTTCCCATTCGGAACTTTATCGCCATCTGGTACTTTCCAAAGGGGTTCCGCCAAAGGACGGTTTTTTCCTCAGAGCAGAAAGCGTTTATAATGTGGCAAGTCACATTGATGAAATTGACAGTATTCCTGCAGCAGCACCGCCTGTAATTGATGGCTACGGAGGAGTTTCGCTTCACAAACAGTCTCATGGTGAAAGCTTTATGGCAATTGTTGAGAACAGATTTCGGGGTAACGGAATTTACATTCTGGACGAGCCGGAAGCAGCTCTTTCACCGGCAAGAATTCTTAAACTGATGGTTGCAATAAAGCGGCTTGAAGAGTGCAATTCACAGTTTATAATAGCAACTCATTCACCAATTCTTATGGCGTTTCCGGGGGCGGAAATTCTTAAGCTTTCCGAAAACGGCATCGAAAAAACGGAGTACACAGAAACGGAGCATTACAGAATCACCAAGGATTTTCTGGATTGCCCGGAAAGAATGATGAAAATAATGTTTGATTAGAAAAACCATGTAAATACAAGTATCAAGAAATAGTCAAAATGTAATAAAAATCCGAGCCTTTTACCAGAAGATAAAAGGCTCGGATTTTTACTGTTTGGTGCAGGTAACAGGAGTTGAACCTGCATGAAATTGCTTTCACATGGACCTGAACCATGCGCGTCTGCCAATTCCGCCATACCTGCATATATTAAAATTTGAAAAGAAAGCTGATTACAGAGGGAAGGGGGCATCCGCGCATTCCGCGTGACACTTGCGGTGCCCGAAATTTTGCCGGGCGCTTACGCTTGCAAAAATTCGACCGCTGCGCCTAATCCCTACCGGACTCATATATTTTACCACATTGAGGATGATTTGTCAAGTACTAATTAACAAAATGAAAAAATCTTCATAAAATATAGTGTTAAGTTCTATATTGGAGGTTTTATAATGTATTTGAGCGAGGCTTTAAACGGAGAAAGCTGTTATATAAAGAATTTGCATACTGAAAAAGAATTGGGTTGCCGTATGAGAGACTTGGGGCTTATTGAAGGCACCTGTATAAAAAAGCTTTTCAAGGCACCATTTGGTGACCCGGTGGCTTATCTTGTACGGGGAACAGTTCTGGCCATACGCAACGAGCAGGCGTGCAAAATAGAGGTTATAAGGGTGAAAGAAAATGAATGAGACCATGGAGGTAACCATTGCGCTTGCAGGTAACCCCAATGTGGGGAAAAGCACCATATTCAACGGTCTGACCGGTATGAAACAGCACACGGGAAACTGGCCGGGAAAAACGGTTGAGGTGGCAGAAGGGTATTTTAATCTGGGTAATAAAAAATGCCGTATTGTTGATTTACCCGGTACATATTCTGTTTCGGCAAATTCTGAGGACGAAGAGGTCGCAAGAGATTTTATATGTTTTGGGGAAAGTGATGTTGTACTCGTGGTTGCAGATGCAACGGCATTAGAAAGAAGCCTGGGTATTCTTTTGCAGATTCTGGAAATAAAAGGAAAAGCTGTTCTGTGCGTTAATCTGATGGACGAAGCAGAAAGAAAGCATATAAAAATCAATTTAAACTGTCTTGAAAAAATGCTGGAAATTCCTGTTGCCGGAACAGGCGCAAGAGCAGAGCAGGGGATGGAATATCTGCTTTGCTGTGTGCAGGAAGGTGTGGCATCAGCCGTTAAAAATAAAAAATGGGTGGAATATCCTGATGCCATTGAAAACGCGGTGGCAGAGCTGGAAAATCATATTCCGGAAACGCCGGGAATATGCAAACGATGGATTGCATTAAAATTGCTTGAAAATAACACGGGAGCGTTGTCTGCTGTGGAACAAAACTTTAAGGTTGATTTAAGAAATGATAAGCTGAAAAATAAAGTGATTTCAGTTAAAGCAAATTTGCAGAAAGCAGAAAGTCTGACAGATATTTATACGGAATCGCGGATACGTCGTGCTGAGCAAATAGCAAAAGCGGTTTCAAAGCCATCAGTCAGACAACACAGCGAAAAAGCAGACAGGGTGCTGACATCAAAAATAACCGGTATACCGGTTATGTTAATGATGCTGTGTGTTGTTTTCTGGATAACGATAGAAGGTGCAAATTACCCTTCTGCGATTCTGAGTAAACTTCTTTTTTCATTTGAAGATGTCCTGTTGAAATTACTTGGTTTTTTGCCAACTGTTGTGCAGGATGGAGTAATATATGGAATGTATCACACACTTGCGTGGGTGGTTTCTGTTATGCTTCCGCCTATGGCGATATTTTTTCCCCTGTTTGCAATTCTTGAGGATGCCGGGGTTTTACCAAGAATTGCTTTTAATATGGATAGATGCCTGAAAATCGCAAAGGCACATGGAAGGCAGGCTCTTACTATGTGTCAGGGGTTTGGCTGTAACGCCTGCGGTGTTATGGGATGCAGAATTATTAACTCACAAAGAGAAAGACTTGTCGCAATCCTTACCAACAATTTTGTACCATGTAACGGCAGATTCCCCACAATTATTTTGCTTATAACTCTGTTTTTTTCGGCTGGTAACGGTGTAAAAGCAGCCTGCTCGTTTCTTGTGGTAATTGCAATTTCTGTGGGTGTGACTCTTGCGGTTTCAAGGGCATTGTCCGAAACTCTTCTTAAAGGGCAATCATCCTCGTTTGTTATGGAATTGCCGCCTTACCGCAAGCCTCAGATTTTCAAGGTTATAGTTCGGTCGTTTGTTGACCGCACCTTATTTGTTTTGAGTCGCGCGGTTATTGCAGCACTTCCTGCAGGCGCGGTTATATGGGCTTTTGCAAATATCAGGATAGGGGACAATAGTATCCTATACATACTTGGTAACGCTTTGGAACCTATAGGACGAATTATGGGTCTGGACGGATATATACTCCTTGCATTTATTCTTGGTTTTCCTGCTAATGAAATTGTGATACCAATACTTATTATGTGTTATACTGCATCGGGACATATGACAGAGATGTCAGGAACAACAGAGCTTGCATACCTGCTTGAGTCGAATGGATGGACGGTAACAACTGCACTTTGCGCTATAGTTTTTTCGGTTATGCATTTTCCCTGCGCAACCACATGCCAGACAATTTACAGAGAGACAAAAAGCCTTAAATGGACTGCAGCCGGAATAATTATTCCGACAGTTACAGGCTTTATTGTGTGCACAGTAATCAACCTTATTTCAAAATTGTTTGCATAAAAGCATTGACAAAAAGGCGGATTTGTTTTAAAATAAATAACAGGTGATTTTTATGATTTATACAGTAACACTTAACCCCACTATTGATTGTACAATGTGGGTTGAAAATTTTGAAAAAGGTAAAACAAACAGAAGTGTCCGTGAGATTATTGCAGTTGGAGGAAAAGGAATTAATGTTTCTCTTGTTCTGAAGGAGCTTGGTTTTTCTTCTGTTGCAACAGGCTTTGTAGCAGGTTTTACCGGAAAGGCTGTTGTAAAAACTCTTGAAGAAAATGGCGTTCAGACCGATTTTGTTCCTTTACCTTACGGTAATACAAGAATAAATATGCAGCTTAAAGAAAAAGGTGAAACTGAAATTAACGGTATGGGCCCTGAGGTAAGCCGTGAATATCAGGAAAAGCTTGCCTCAAAGCTTGAATGTCTGAGCACCGGTGATGTGCTTGTTCTTGCAGGAAGTCTTTCAAGGGGTATGCCTGAAGATTTTTACGGCAGTATACTTGAGAAGCTTCAGGGAAGAGGTATACTCACTGTGGTTGATACAACAGGCAGAAAGCTTGTTAATGCGCTCCGTTATAATCCTTTTCTTATAAAACCAAACCTTGCCGAGCTTGAGGAAATTGCAGGCAGAAAGCTTGGCTCGTTGGAGGAGATTTTTGTTTCCGCTGAAAGTTTGAGGGAAAAGGGTGCTAAAAATGTTATTGTTTCACTTGGCGGTGAAGGAGCTGTTCTTGTTGACAGTAACGGACAAAGGCATATTGGAGAAAAAATTGACGGAAAATGTGTTAATTCTGTGGGTGCCGGAGATTCTCTTGTGGCAGGCTTTATTGCCGGACTTCTTGAAACGGGTGATTACGCAAAAGCTTTAAAGCTTGGATGCTGTTGCGGTGCTGCTACGGCTTTTTCTGAAGGTCTTGCAACGAAAGAGGATATATTTAAAATATATGCATAATAAGTAAAACCGCTATGTCAGCTGACATAGCGGTTTTTTCTGTATTCCGAAGGTGAAACGTTAAAATGCTTTTTGAACAGACGGTTAAAATATGAAACATTATTGAAACCTGCTCTGAGGGCAATATCTGTTATGGGAAAATCTGTTTTTTTAAGCATTGCCGCAGCACTTTCCAGTCTTTTTGTGTTAATGTATTCCTTTACGGACATGCCTGTATTTTTTTTGAAAAGTCTGCCAATGTATTTCTCGTTGTAATTAAAAACAGATGCAAGGTGTTTCAGGGTAATATCGGTAAAAAGACATTCCTCAATGTAAAGAATCAGGTTCGAAAGGAATGGGTTATAATCGTTATTGAAACTGGAGTATTCGTGGAGAAGCAGTTTGATGTGATTGTCAACTATGGCTGCGAACTGTGCACATTGCTGTTCGGAAATGTTTTTTTCAAAGGTGTCTGCAAAAGGCTTAAGCAATGGGGTAATGTGTGTTAATATGTTGCCAATCATTACAACCGCCACTACATCACCGTCATAGATTACCGGATGACAGTATTCATAAACTCCGTTAAAGCATAAGCCACCAAAAGGCTTCCGACTCTCAACAGCCTTTTTTAATGCCAGGTTGCGGCACTTTATACATTTTTCAATATTTGCGGCAGATGACAAAATGTCACGGTGCATATGAGAGCAAAAGGGCTTGGTATGAATAACATTTTCGCGGCGCAGCTCGGTTTTGAAATTCCCGTGGTTTTCAAGAAATACTACACATATGTGAAGATTTGTACCATATTCAAGACAGGAAATCATTTCCTGAAGATTACTGTGCTCCATAATATAACCTCAACAAATATCATATAATTTTAAAATATTATACCATAAAAGTTTCTTTTGTGCAAGTATATTGCACAAAAATTATAGAAAAAAACCGTTGGCCAGGATACAATGCTTATATGAAAAAAGGAAGGAGAAATGAAAAATGATAAATGTATTTCCGCAACCATTTAAATTTGAAGAAAATGACGGAGAATTTGTTTTTAAAGACAAGGTGTATTTTATGATTGATAAAGACTTTGAAAACAAAGAATTTGTCGAGCTTTGCTCTGAATTATGGAACAATTTTACTGCTAATAAATCACAGCTTGAGGTTGTTCCTGTTGACGGGGCAGAGGGTAATGCGAGAATTTCACTTAATAAGGACGAGGTGAGAAAGCTTGTCACAGATTACGAATATGAGTTTGATTGTACGGATGAGGGGATAGATATTTCTTATTCCGAAAGCATCGGGCTTATACACGCTTTTTCTACAATTTTACAACTGATTTCTGCATACAGAAGAAAAACCGGTGATTTCATAATAAATTGCATGCATATTCAGGATAAACCCGCCCTTAAAATGAGAGGTATGCATCTGTGTGTATTCCCCGAAACAAAGCTTTTGTTTCTTAATAAGCTTGTGCGACTTTGCGGTCTTTTGAAATGTACTCACGTTGTTCTTGAATTCTGGGGAATGGTAAAACTTGACACTCTTGATGTCCTTTCGTGGCCTATGGCTTATACAAGAGTGGATCTGGCTTCCATATTCAAATACGGCAAAGCTCTCGGAATTGAGTTTATACCAATGTACAACCATATGGGTCATGCTACAATGTCCCGTTTTAAAGCAGGAAAAAGTGTCGTTCTCGATCAGGCTCCGGAATATGAAGAATTGTTTGTACCCGGTGGCTGGACCTGGGATATAAAAAATCCTGAAACACTTGAACTTCTGAAAAATATCCGTGAAGAGCTTTGTGAAATTTTCCCTGAAGGTGAGTTTTTCCATATGGGATGTGACGAAACCTATGTTCTTGACCATCGCTATGACGGATATGACAAAGAGGATAACGAAAGCTTCATAAACTATGTGAATGATGTTGCAAAGCATCTGAAGAGCATTGGCAGAAAGCCCGTTATGTGGGCGGATATGTTTATTGATAAAGAAAAATTCAAGTTTCCTTATGTGAATAACAGCTCAAGCCGATGCTTTGAATATGAGAAAAACCTGGCGAAGCTTGATGAGGATATGCATCTTGCTGACTGGCAGTATTATATAGACGAAAACAATTCTGAAACGGCAGAATTTTTCACATCAAAGAGAGACCCTTCAAAGTACATTATATGCCCCTGGGATGATACTGCGAAAATCAGAGGTATGGTGAGACTTGCAAAAAAATACGGTTCTCTTGGAGTGATTGGAACAACCTGGAATACGGTTAACCATGAAATAAGACATCTTGTTTATACCGCTTGTGTTATGTGGGATACCGATGACAGTAAAACAGATGTCTGCACCTGGGAAACCCTGAAGGTTTTTGCGGCACAGAATATAAGAAAGCTGATACCTTCAAAGGGAGTTTATGCAAATGCCGGATTCCTTGAAACTGAGCTTTTCCACATGGTGGATTAGGAGGAAGAATAATGCAGGAGAAATTTGATGTAATAGTTGTAGGCGGAGGATTTGCCGGAACAGCTGCGGCAATATCAGCAGCAAGACGTGGAGCAGATGTTCTGCTCATTGAAAGATATAACGCCCTTGGCGGTGCGGCGGTAAATTGCCTTGTTATGCCGTTTATGGATTACTGGACAAAGATGCCTGAAACAGGGGAGAAAAAGTATCTTTGCGGCAACCTTTTTCTTGAAATTGACAGAGAGATGAAAAAGCTTGCAGGACCGGGAGCAAACTCCTGTTGTTTTGACGAAGAAATATTAAAGCTTGTACTTAACCGTCTTGCGATAAAATCGGGTGTTAAACTTTTGTTTAACACAAATGTAACCGATGTTACAGCGGAAAACGGCAAAATAACGAAAATAAAAGCTTTGGGAAAATCGGCAATAATGGAGTTTGAGGCAGATGTGTTTATTGATGCAACGGGAGATGGGGAGTTGTCTTACCTTGCAGGCTGTGAGTTCGTTCTCGGAAGGGAAAAGGACAGCCTTTGTCAGCCCATGACTTTGTGCTTCCGCATGAGTGGGGTGGATTTGGAAAAATTCAAGGAAAATCGCCCTAAAATAAACCCACTTTATAAAGAATTTCAAGAGAAGGGGTTGATCAGAAACCCCAGAGAAAATGTGCTTATTTTTGAAAATCATAACGATGGTGTTCTGCATTTTAACACAACAAGAGTTGTAAAGAAAAATCCAACAGACCCCTTTGAGGTAACCGAAGCGGAAATTGAAGCACGGGAGCAGGTTTTTGAAATGCATAAGTTTCTGAAAGAAAATATACCCGGTTTTGAAAATTGCCGTGTGCTTTCAACTGCATTGCAAATAGGCATAAGAGAAAGCCGTAAAATTGTTGGTGAATATGTAATCACTCAGGAAGACCTGAAAAACTGTACAAGATTTCCCGACGGTATCGCAACAGGCAATTATGATATTGATATACATAATCCGGAGGGAAGCGGAACAAGTCATTATTATTTCGGTCCGGGTAAATGGTATGAAATTCCTTATCGCTCGCTTTTGCCGAAAAATACCGAAAATCTGCTTGTTGCCGGAAGATGCATTTCCTCAACCCACGAGGCACAGGCTTCTTACAGAATCATGCCGTTTTGTTGTGAAATCGGTCAGGCGGCAGGAATATCCGCGGCAATGTCGGTTTCGGAAAAATGCAGCTTAAGGGGAATTGACATTGAAAAACTGAGATATTCATTGCGCGAAGAAGGATTTGCTATATAGCGCCGGGGGGTGTTGATTTGGTTGAAGAACATAAAATCAGCGAAGCGATGTCTGACTTTTGCGGAAGGGCTAAGTAAAGATAATATATGCAATTTACGGCGCAACAGGACAATTTTGTCCTGTTGCGCCGTAAAACATGTATATTAGCAGTATTGAGTGTTAGCCATAAAGTGCAAAATTATCCTTTAAAAGTCGAAAAAATCCCTTTACAATTTAAAACCGTAGTGCTATAATAAGGGTAATTTTAAATTTGAGGTGATACGAATGCAGAGAGTAGACAAATTTTTTGACAATCAGCCACCTATGAGATTTGTGGAGGAGCTTCGTACTCCCATTTACACCAAAGCTCCCGAGAGTTTCGGAAGAAACTGCAATACAGCGGGTAAAGTAAATGTGGATGGGATGTTTTTGGCAACCGCCTGTCCTCATGAGCTTCTTGAAACCTCTTTTGCTTCTGTTGAACGATTTATTGAAGTTTACGGTATAAAAGGAAAAAGATATCCTGTTAATGTTTTACTTACTGAAACTGAGAAAAAGGAGTCCTTTTGTGCTTTGGTGGAAGAAAAAGGAATCACAATTTCGGGCGATGTTGAAGGTGTGCGAAGAGGGCTTGTGTGGCTTGAAGACGAAATCCGCAGAAACGAAGGTCCGTATCTTGCACCGGGGGAAACGAAAAGGCACGCTGTTATACGCTCTCGTATAACACGCTCGTTTTTCAGTCCCACAAATCGTCCGCCAAAAAACGGTGACGAACTTTCAGATGATGTGGATTATTACCCGGAGGAATATTTAAACCGACTTATGCATGACGGTTCAAACGGGGTGTGGATATATACCCGTTTTTCTGACCTTATAACCTCCAGGTATATGCCTCATTGGGGAAAGGGCAGGGAGCACCGCATAGAGAAGCTTAACCGCCTTGTTGAAAAATGTGCACGTTACGGCATTGGAGTTTACATTTTTGCAATTGAACCTTTTTTTCTTGATTCCCGGGAGGCTGAAATGTGTCCCGAAATTGCCGGATTAAAACTTGGAAATACAAACAATCCCCAAATGTCGTGTATCTGTATAGAATCGGATGCGGGTAAGGATTTTGTGTATAAATCAGGAAAGGCTCTCCTTGAGAGTGTACCGGGACTTAAAGGATATATAAGCATAACCTTCGGAGAAAGACCTACTTCTTGCGCTTCGTGCTATCCCATAGATTTCGAGGCGGGTTGTCCTAAAGGGAAATGCCCGGCGAAAAGTCACGGGCAATTACTGGCGGATGACCTTGAAGCCTTGCGTTCCGGAATAAGAAGTGTAAAGCCTGAATGCGAAACAATAAGCTGGACATACGGACACAGAATGTGCGGTATGGAGGATATAAAGGAATATGCCCGAAAAGCTCCGCTTGATGTAATGCTGATGCAGAATTTTGACGACTTGGGTTATGAAGAACAGCTTGGAGTTTTAAGACAGAGTATAGACTACTGGATGTCATATGTGGGGCCTTCGGAACTGTTTACGGTAACTGCGGAAGAGGCAGTAAAAACAGGACATACCATTTTTGCAAAAATGCAGGTTTGCTGTTCCCATGAAATTGCAAGTGTACCTTACATACCCGTGCCGGGAATATTGTATAAAAAGTATTCTGAGGCAAGAAAATACGGTGTTGAAGGAATTGTACAATGTTGGTATTTTGGGAATTATCCTTCAATTATGAGCAAAATTGCGGGCGAGCTTTCCTTTGAAGAAAAATTTGAAAATGAGGATGAATTTTTGCGGAATGTTGCGGCCATATGGTACGGTTATTCAAAAGCTGACGCCGTTGTGAAAGCATGGAAGCTTTTTGAAGAGGGCTACAGACAGTATCCGCTTAATGTTATGTTTGGTTATTACGGACCGGCTCACGACAGTATTATATGGAAACTGAGGCTTCTGCCTGCAAACATTAAGCCGCCCCGTTCGTGGTGGATTATTGACCCTGCCGACGGAGACCGCATTGGTGAATGCCTGCTGAATGGGCATACATTACAGGAAGCTATTACCTTGTGTGATGCCATGAGTAAAAAATGGCACGAGGGCGTATTGGTCCTTGAAAGTGCAAGCGATGAAATCACCGAACAAATATCCGTGGCAAAGGCTGTTGATTTGCTGTTTGACAGTACGGGAAATATTTTGAAGTTCTATAGTTTAAGAGAGAAACTCGGCTATGGGGAAGGAAATCCTGCAGAATTGCTTGAAATTATGGAACAAATAGTGCTTAAGGAGATTGAAAACAGCAGAAAAATGATACCTCTTTGTGATGCAGACGGGCGTCTGGGTTATCATTCAGAAGCGGTTGGATATAAGTTTTTCCCTGAGAAGCTTCAGGACAGAATAGCTCACCTTGAAAATCTGCTCAAAACCGAATTTGAGGTTGTGAAAAAAAGGGTGGATAGCGGACTTGTTGCGCTTGAATATTATTGCGGAAACAAACAGGAAAAGCATTATAACCTTGCAGAGGATATTCTTTCGGCAGCATGGGAACCCATAGGTGAGAAGGCGAGGTTCCGTGCGGCACTGAAGGGTGATAAGCTTACACTTGAACTGGCGGCAGATGCTCCCACGGAGTTTATGATATGCCCGGAATTCCGGCTGATGTGGCCGGAGGTTCCCATAAGGGTGAATAAGGACGGCCTGTGCTATATGTTGTGGGTTGAGGACCATTACTTTTCTGTATTTGGAAAACGCAAAGAGGAAATGCTCGAAAGGTATAACAAAAACCATAGTGTAAACGGAAACATTCACCGATACCAGCTTGACTTAAACGATTTCGGTGTAAAAATGCCAAAACCCTTCAAAATGAGTATTAAGGCCGGCAAGGACAAGTGGATAAGTGTGGACGAGCCTTCGATGTCTCTGGGACTTGAAGAGATTCCGCCTGAGGAGTTCGGATGGTTTTTCCCTCCCGAAAAATAATAAATTGAAGCCTTGCAAAGATGCGGAATGCACAGGAATCCTGCCGTTTAGGGTGTGGCTCAGATATCTGCTGTCACCCCCGGTATTTGTGTAATGTCACAAAAAAATAATATTTTTTCATAGAAAATTCTACTTTGAAGGGCTTGACAAAATACAATATATAGTGTATAATAAAATTGCTTTACATGACTGACAGAATTTTGCGGATTACCGCAGGGGAGTGTAGGGCGTATTATATGCCGACTGTCTGGGTAATTCGATTTTACAAAAAATTGAATTGCCCTTTTTTATATTTTCAGGGCTGTTCAAGGTTAGGAGGATGTTTTATGGAACACAAAAACTGGAATGGATTTGTACCCGGTGAATGGCAGAATGAAATTAATGTAAGAGATTTCATTCAGAAAAACTATAAGGAATATACCGGTGATGACGGCTTTCTTGCAGGTGCAACAGAAAGAACATCGGGCATAATGAAAAAGGTGAAAAGTCTTTTTGCGTTAGAGAGACAGTTTGGCGGTGTGCTTGATATTGATACCGCAACAGTATCTTCGCTTACAAGCTATTCTCCCGGCTACATAGATAAAGAAAACGAGATTATTGTGGGTATGCAGACAAACCGTCCTCTTAAAAGAGGAGTGAATCCCTTTGGCGGTATGAGAATGGTCCGTCAGGCTTGTGAGGCTTACGGCTACAAGCTCAGCTCAAAGGTTGAGGAGGAGTTCCGTTTCCGCACAACTCATAACGACGGTGTTTTTCGTGCATATACCGATGAAATGCG
>JAZQCS010000124.1:0-3190 GCA_045546415.1 Clostridia bacterium
TCAATAATATTTGCAAATTGCGTCAGCATTTGCTGCGTTTTTGCCTTGTACCGATAAAAAATAGCTTGTAAAAAATTCTGCGAACCTGAAACGGATGGAATTTTGAGGGGATTTTGGTGCGGAAGATGCAGCAAGGCTGACACCTTGCAAAGATGACAAGCCGAAATACACCGAAATTCCGCTGTTTAAGGCGCGGTTCGGATATCTGCTGTCACCCTAATATAATACCATAAACGGACAAAAATTTCAAGTGGTTTAAACAATAAATTAAAGGGTGTACCTGGGGGTACACCCTTTAATTTATTATTTATTTTCAGGATTCCAGGAATCGGTGAAGAATTGCCGCAATTTCCACTCTTGTTGCATAATCCTGCGGATTCAGAGTGAATTCTGTTTTACCTCGGAGAATACCTCTTCCTACAGCCCAGTTCATAGCCGGAATTGCATATTCGGAAATTTCACCGGCATCATCAAAATGAAGGTTTTCTTCCAGAGTTACGGCATCCATACCCTTGTAAACTGCATATCGGAACATAATTGCCGCAATCTGTTCTCTTATTATGTTCTGTTGAGGAGCATAAACCTCATCGGAATATCCTTTTATAATTCCGTTCTGCTGACCCCATATAACTGCTTTTGCATAATATTCACCGGGGTCGGTATCCTTAAAGGTAGCCTCTCCGCTTACCTCAGGCTCTCCCTCAGCACGGTAAAGAACGGTAATCATCATGGCTCTTGTAATGAAGCCGTTTGGTTCAAAGGTTGTATCGGTGGCACCCTTGAAAATATCTTTGTCTAATACATAGTCTGTATCAGCGTGATACCACTGATTCACATCAAGGTCTGTGAACTTAAGAGAAGGACAATCGTGTCCCGATGCTGCGTTTTCTTTTGTTTCTTTCCATTTTGCGTAAAGGGTCATGTTCTTTGTTACCTTTTCATCAAAATCATAGCTTTCAGTCATTGCAATGTCAGAATACCAGCCTTCAAACACCGCACCATCCTTTTCAGGGTCCTCAGGCTTTTCAACCTTGCCGTTTCTGGTAATGGTCTGGCTGTTTACATCACTGCCGCCAAAGGATTCAAACTTAACAGTATAACGGCTTGAACCACCACCGCCCGAGGGTCTTGGTGTGCTCTGTGGCTTTTTAATGATAATAGAATCTGTTGCAAGGTTATCCTCTCCATCATAAAGATAATAGCCATAATTTTCATCAACAAAGTAGTATCCCGAAGGAAGCCAGTTGTCTCTTATCAGCTCATCAAAAGCGGTATTGTCACCGTTTTCCTTGTACAGCACACAGCCGAAGCCGTTCCCTTCTATATGTATTTCCGAGTCGTTATCCATGTCAATTTCAGCATAGCCGTGGAAGGACATTCTACCGTTATGAATAATAAGCTTTGCGCCGTCCTCCATAGTAAGGTAATTAAGCAGAATAACACCGCCACTATTTACCGTAAGAGTTGCATCTTTTATTGCTATATTACTGTCCATTCCGCCACTTGCGCCAAGGTTCAGATCACTTTCAACAGTCGTATCGGTTTCCACCTTCAGCCTATTGCCGCTGGAGGTAGGTGAAACCCCGTCACATTTCAGGCTACCGTTTCCTTTTACAGTAAGAATGGTTCTTTCAATGCCATCAAAGCTTACATCACCCTTAATTACACAATCTCCGTCTACTGTGATGGTTGACTCCTCATCGCTGTTTTCGGCAGGTAAAATTATGCTTGCATAAAGCACAGCACCGTCCTTCAGAGAAAATGTATTGAGCCCGGAGTCATTACCCGACCAGCTGCACACATCATTTTCAAAGCTATCCATTTCGTTAAGGGGAAGCTCCCAGAATGCATACAGGTCAATATCTTCGGATACATCTTCAATTTCCTCACCCGGCATATAGAAAATGCCGCTGCCGTCTGCCTCTGTATTCCAGTAAACAAGTTCGCAGTTCAGGTAAGAAAGTGCGTTTTCATCCGGTGTGAAATCATAGCCGTCAAGAACAGATTCGGTAATTGTACGGTCTGTACCGTCATTGGCATGATATGTTACTGTGCGGTAGATGGCAGGAGAAAATTCAACCATTATGGTGTTGTCGATATCAAGAGGGCCGGAGCTGTTTATCAAACCTCTTTCGTTAATAGAAAAAGATATATCATCCGGTGCCAGATATCCATCCGCAGTCTCTTTCGTGTGCAGGATATAAGTTTCATCTGTCAGAAGCCCTGTTATTTCCTGTGCCTCAGCTACGGAAACCCACTCTTCCACTACCCTACCAAACTGATCCATAATCCAGAAAGTCACACCATCAATTCCGGACCTGTCATTAATATCAACAGCAGAAACTGCCACACGGGTCATTGTAAACTCAATCAGTATGGTTCTGTTGATATCAGGATTGCCGCTGCTGCTTACATCAATAACTATATTGTCCGGCACGATGTACCCGTGCGGAGCTGTTACAGTATGAAGACTATAAGTTTTACCCACAGTAAGACCTGTAAAGGTGCAGATAGATTCATCCACACCGTCGGTATCTTCATCATCTGTCGTGGTGAATTTTGTGTCAATAACATTTCCGCGGTCGTCAACAAGCTGAATTTCGGCGCCTTCAAGTGCGAAGCCGCTTGTAATATCAACAGCAGAGACATTAGCACTGACTGTAGGAGGTGTGTAGGTATTGGTGATAATCAGCTCATCTTCACCATCATAGGTAACCAAAGCAGAAAGATTATTATCTACATCTGCAATTACAGTCACCAAAACCGTGTGAGGTGCCGTATCATAGGACATACCCGGTATAGGCCCTTGCACCTCGGTAATTGTATATTCGTAGGTTCCGGCTGCTTCATAAGTAATTGCTTCAAAATAAGCTGTGGGAGCATCCTCCGATGATACTGCCCTGGTATTTGCCGGCATAGGTGCACCGGCTGTTATTGCCTCCAGGTTGAAGGTGAAGCTGTCTTCCACATCCCAGTTATTGACACTCTTGGTAACTTCAAGCACCACCTGGACAGAAGTGGAAATATCTTCATATGTGGCAGTTACGGTAACATCTTTGGCGGGCATTGTGAATCGCGTATTCGGTTCATTATGCATAAAGAACGCTACGCCATCTTCACTTGTCCAGCAGACAAACCGCTTGACATCAATTTCGTCAGCCGTAATAATAACATCTTCACCTTCGGTGAA
>JAZQCS010000125.1:0-4656 GCA_045546415.1 Clostridia bacterium
GCTCCACCGCTGAGGAATGTTAAACCCAAACAGTTCTGTCAGTTCTGCCGCCGCCTGAGATGTTATTGTATTCTGCCATGTGCGGAAAGGCACAAGTAAATTCCAGTCCTTGTCAAATGCCAGATAACCGTGCATCATCCCCGAAACACCAACGGCTTTTACGGCTGACAGGTCACCTGCACCTTTAAGTGCGGTTTTAACACCTTTCCAACACTCGTCAATATCATATGTCCATATGCCGTTTTTAAACTCCGCTGCCCAGGTATAATCTCCCGATGCAACAGGAACAAATTTTTCGTCAATGGCTACCGCTTTAATGCGTGTTGAACCAAATTCAATTCCAAGAAACTTCACAAAAACACCTCTTTTATTTTAAATTCAGAACTTCCTCTTCTCGTGCACGGAAATAGTTTACGCTGTCAAATACAAGCTTATCAAGAATTGCAGGGTCTGTTTTTGCATTCTGTGCAGGGTATGGGTCACCACCGGGTCCAAGCGGCTCCGGAGTAACAAAACAGCATTCGTCGTTGTTATAGCCAATAAGATAAAGTGCCATTATTATTGTGTCAATATCAAGAGAACCGTCACCAAGAGCACAACGGTTGGTATCTGCCATATGAAGGTTTGTCAGCATTCCTTCAGCCTGCCACAAAGCTTCGGCAATGTGGCTTTCACCAACAAGCATATGGTAAACATCTCCGTTAATGTGCTGAACACCGGGATGATTCAGCTTTGAAATGTAATCCTTAGCTTCAGCAAAGGTGTGAACAATGCTTGTTTCTGCCGCACGGATAGGCTCAATTGCAGCACGGATTTTGTGGTTTACAAACACATCTGCAACCCGGGACAGGCTGTCGATACTTCGTTCAATTTCGCTGTCATCATATTTTCCGGGTCTGCCTACAGCCGCAGGGCATACAAGCATATATTTACCGCCAACTTTTTCGGTAAACTCCGCTTCTCTTTTTATGTAATCTATTGCCGCCTGACGCTTGATGTGGCGGTTTGAAGAAAGGTCGTTATCTGCGCTGAACATACCGCAAACGCCACCTGCCCGGATGCCGTGAGCATCCATAATTTTCATAACCTCATCTGCGTTGTAGCCCAGGTCATCACCGTAATGGTTACCGTGAAGCTCAATGAACTTTATACCTGCTTTTTCAAGTCTTGCACAGGAGGTTTCAAAGCTTTCAAGCCCAAACCCCCAGTTACTCCAGGAAAACTGAAGTCTCTTTTCAAAAAGTTCCGGGTTCTTGCTTTTCTTCTCCAAAAAAGCATTTCTGATGCTCCGGTTAATCTGTTCAAATCTTTGTAAACTCATAATTTCCTCTCCTTTTTTGTTCGTTTTTTATTACCATTTTAGCATTGTAATTTTTACGAATCAATGGCTGATTTTTACTTTTTATTTGCCGGAATTTACTTTTGAGTTATTAAAATAATTATCCAGGACATAGTGCATTACGTGTTCATCATTACTGCATATAACCTTATCTGCAATCTCCTTAAGAGACTCACAGGCATTTCCCGCTGCAAGTCCCAGTCCTGACATTTTTGTCATCTGAGTATCGTTATCGCTGTCCCCTATGGAAATCACCTGTTTCATTTCCAAACCAAGCTTTTTTGTAAGCACTTCAAGTGCGCTTCCTTTTCCTGCATTTTTATTGAATATCTCAAGGTTGTAATCCCAACCCACAACTGTGTGCAGCCGCGGATTCGATTCAAGTATTCTACGGCATCCCTCCATCTCCTCACGGTTTGCAAAAAATACCGCCGCACATTCAATTCCGCCACCGGACAGAGCATTGCTTTCAAAATTCTCATCCCATATGCAAAAATCCCGGATAAGCTCTTCAACATTAAAGCTTACATGGTAATCCCCTGGTCTTTCAAGCTTTTTCCGGTCACCGTAGGTTTTTCCGTTTTTATGGATTACAACATATGTATCATATTTAAACAGAGTTTTGAGCAAAAAGTGAGTGAGCTCCTCGTCAATGCCGAAGAAAGTTTCTTCCTGAGTTTCTTTATCGAAAATTGCCGCACCGTTTGAATAAACAACATACCGTATCTCCGGCATATCAAAAACCTGACGCATTTCGCATATTGTCCGCCCGGTTGTGGGTACAACAATAATTCCCTGCTCTGTCAGCTTCCTTATTGCATCAATATTTTCTTCACTCAGCGTTAAATCCGAGCCTATAAGCGTACCGTCAAGGTCGCAGGCAATTAATTTGTAGCTCATTTCAGCACTCCTTTTTAAAACATCCGAACAACCGGAAAATTCCGTACCCCATCATAGCTCCGACTACATTTAATATCAAATCATCTATTTCACAAAAACCATATAGACGATATTCACGAATGTCCCCGGGCGATTTCCCGGATCGTCCCTGAATTTTTCCGTATGGCATTACAAAGACACTCTGTTTTTACTCCCGATATATAAAATGCTGTACTCCATTTTCCAACTGAGTTATCAGTTCGGCAGTATTTGTCGGATAAACCTCTGTTTTTTTCAGATCCTCCAAAGGTACCCAATGAAATTCCATTTCAAAATTTCTTCCTTCAATGTGTTCCCTTCCCATAAACATCCCTTCCGACAAAATACTGTCGGATTCTATTTCAACCATATAGTACAGGCATATCTGGTGGCAAGGCTTATCGCCCCAGGGAAAGAAAACCTCTCCAACCCATTTCAAATCTCCAACCGAAATATCAACACCGATTTCTTCATGAAACTCACGCATAAGTGTATACTGATTGGTTTCTCCAAACGCCACATGTCCCCCCGGAAAAGCAAATGCCGTGTCATTGGTGGGTTTTTGCAGCAAAACCTTTCCGTTTTGTATGCAAATACCTGCAACTCTGTACGAGAAAATATACTCATCGGTATTAAACAAAATATCCATCCGTTGCTCTCCCTTTATGCACAATCCGTTAAAACAGATTATTTCTTTTTACAGGCTTCACTGAACAGAAACTTTTTATCAGTTCTATTCTAGAATCAGTGTACATTTTAGATGCCAGTCATTTTAGCTAAATTTTGAACTAAAGTTCAAAGCTAAATTATTCCACTTTGCTCCATAGCTAAATAACTCCTTCGGAGTAGCTAAATTAAATTCGCTTAATAGCTGACCGCAGGTCAATTTAGCTACGAAGTAATTTAGCGTGCGTCAGCACATTTAGCTCGCTGCCAAGCGAATTTAGCTGAATAGATTTAACTTTGTTAAATCTATTCTACCACATTATCACAAAAAAATCAACTGTTTACTAAAATAAAAGCCTCATCAGAGCTTGATTATATCAAAAAAACTCCGACTATCGTCGGAGTTTTTTAAGGCTTTATTAATACATTCCGCCCATACCGCCACCCATGCCGGGTGCAGGCTCGGGAGTTTCGGAGGGTTTATCTGCAACAAGGCTTTCTGTGGTAAGAACCATAGAAGCAACACTTGCCGCATTCTGAAGAGCACTTCTTGTTACCTTTGCAGGGTCAACAATACCGCTTTCAATCATCATTACATATTCCTCGGTAAGAGCATTGTAACCGGTACCCTTTTCGGAGCTCTTGATTTTTTCAATTACAACAGAACCGTCAACACCGGCATTTGCCGCAATCTGACGAACAGGCTCTTCAAGTGCCTTAAGCACAATGGAAACACCTGTTTTTTCGTCACCGGTTTTCTCTTCGTAAAGAGCTTTAACAGCAGGAATAGCATTAATATATGCTGTACCACCGCCTGCAACAATACCTTCTTCAACAGCGGCTCTTGTAGCAGCAAGAGCATCTTCAATACGAAGCTTCATTTCCTTCATTTCGGTTTCTGTTGCAGCACCAACCTTGATAACAGCAACACCGCCGGAAAGTTTTGCAAGTCTTTCCTGGAGCTTTTCGCGGTCAAATTCACTTGTTGATTCTTCGTATTCGCGTCTGATCTGACCTACTCTGTCACTTACTTGTTGCGCATCGCCAAAGCCGTCAACGATAACTGTTGTTTCTTTACTTACCTTTACCTGATGTGCACGGCCGAGCATATCCATTGTTGTTTCCTTAAGGTCCAAGCCGAGCTCGTCACTAATTACTGTACCGCCTGTGAGGATAGCAATATCCTGGAGCATTGCTTTTCGTCTGTCGCCAAAGCCGGGTGCCTTAACACCAACACATGTGAATGTGCCGCGGAGCTTGTTTACAACAAGTGTTGTGAGAGCTTCGCCTTCGATATCTTCAGCAACGATTAAGAGTTTTGCACCGCTCTGTACAATCTGCTCCAAGAGAGGCAAAATATCCTGAATGTTACTAATCTTCTTATCTGTAAGAAGAATAAAGGGATCTTCCAATACAGCTTCCATTTTTTCTGTGTCTGTTACCATGTAGGGAGAAAGGTAACCACGGTCAAACTGCATACCCTTTACAACTTCTTTTTCTGTTTTGCTTGTTTTAGATTCTTCAACTGTGATAACGCCGTCGTTGCCTACTTCTTCCATAGCGTCCGCAATAAGGTTACCTACTGTTTCGTCAGCAGCGGAAACTGTTGCTACACGAGCAATGTCTTCCTTGCCTTTTACCTTTTCGCTGTTCTGCTTAATAGCCTCAACCGAGAAGTCAACAGCCTTCTGTATGCCTTTACGCAAAACCATGGGGTTAGCACCTGCAGCAAC
>JAZQCS010000126.1:0-4393 GCA_045546415.1 Clostridia bacterium
CCACAGCCAGATAAGGCAGTTTTGGTTTTGAAGCCATATTTTTAATTTATACTACATCAAAAAATTCCGTAATACGACAGTATTACGGGATTTTTGTTCTTTGTCTAAATATAAAAATCTGATATTCAAAACTGCTTTGCATCCTGAAATCGAAATTTTTTTATGAAGTTCAAGGCAAAAAATGGACATAATCCTGACGGATATGGATGTTTTTTAACGCAGAAATTCAACAAAAAGACGATTTTCAGGACAATACTTCCTTATCTGGCTGTGGCGAATCAGCTCCGGTTTTTATAATAATTGTTTAATTGTCCTTTCCATATGTGACAAATCGTAAAATCCGCAGTTGTGAGCAATTTCTGTTTTTGACAAGTGGGTATTATCCATCATCTCCACCGCCTTTTTGCAACGGTATCTGTTTACATACTCCATTGGCGTACATCTGCACATACCCTGAAAACTTCGCAAAAAGGTGGACCTGGAAAGAAATGACTTTTGGCAAAGTAAATCAATGGTTATTTTGCTTTCATAGTTCTGGTGTATAAACTCAAGAGTTTTTACAATTTCCATATCATATTTATTCTTTTCGTCTTTTTTCTGCATCTGTAAAAAAAGCAGGCCGGAAAACCAATACAGAATTTTCCAGGTGGTGTGATTTTTCAGTGGTGCAAGTGTTTCAGCATCAAAAGCACCGCTGTCTTCAATGAAATTCAGGTCGCTTTTTAACTGCATAAGCTGACTTCCGGACAGATGCAGAAACATTTCACCTGTAAACTTCTGGCGCAGAAAGGGTTCAATTTCAACCAGTTGCAAAAAACCCGGTACATTTTCCGCTTCACTCCGGTTTCCGAGAATAAAATCCTTGTGAAGCAATATGTGATAAACATCCAGCTCCTTTGTATCGTTATAGGCGTGAACAACCATTGGAGGAATTATAAAAACATCCCCCGGCTTTACATCAAAGCAGGCATTCCCTATCCGGTGGATTCCCCTTCCGCTCAAAATGATATTTATTTCGTAGAAATCGTGCGTGTGCGGTTCAATACTGTAATTGGCATATAAAAATGCACGCACTCTTTGCCACTTCTGTGGAAAAGTTCCATCTAAATCGCAATCAAATTTTATATCCACCTTTTGCCACCTCCTTTTTGAAATTATTATACATCTTTTTCATATTTTTGTACTATTATTATATCACCCTTTGCTGTATAATGCAAGTATAAAATAAAAGAGGTGATTTTTTATGGACCGAATAAAAAGCTTGCGTGAATATGCTCTGGGGTATAATTTTACGCTTGATGAATTCTTTTACAGATACTATAAAAACTATTCTGTAAACGAAAGCTCTTCTGAGGATGTGCGTTATGCTGAAGCTTTTTATTATGCATTTTCCACACTTACTCCTTCTATTTCGGAAGGTGAGCTTATTGTAGGAAAATTCGCCCGTTGCTTTACCCCGGAGGAGGAAAAGGAGTGGAATGACACATATGTGCATATGGCTACGTCCGAAACCGTTAAAGCCGGAGGCGGTCAGAATTCGCATATGGCAATTGACTATGAGCTTGTTTTGACCCATGGGCTTACCGGTATAATCAATAAAATTGATACCCTTTTGCTTTCCTGCGACGAAACCCAAAAAAGCTTCTATCAAAAGTGCAAAAAATGCCTTGAAGCTGTTATATGCCACTCGGAAAGCTATGCAAAAGAGGCATCAAAGCTTGCCGAAGCAGAAAAGAATCCGGGCAGAGCCGCTGAGCTTAAGCAGATTGCGGAAATTTGCAGAAAGGTTCCGGCAAACCCTGCAGAAAGCTTTTATGAAGCTTTACAATCCGTACATTTTGTCACCTACTGCCTTTCCTTTAACCCTGTTCGGTTTGGTTGCCAACAGTTCCAGTTAGGGCATCCGGACAGATATCTCCTTCCCTACTATGAAAAAGACATCGAAAGCGGTGCATTAACAAAAGAATATGCACAGCTTTTGCTCAACTGTCTGGGAATACAGATAAACAACCGTGTACCAAGCGGTCTTTCAAGCGGTTATATGGTTGGCGGCAGAGACGAAAGCGGAAATCTTGTGCAAAATGAGCTTACTGAAATGTGTATGCAGGTGGTGGATGATATAAGGTTAGTTTATCCCGCTGTGGGCTTGTGTTATGCAGAGGGAATGGATGATAAATATCTGAAAAAAGCCTGTGAAATTATTTCTCACGGATGTTCGCACCCCGCCATATTCAACGATGATGTAATTGTAAAAGGTCTCCTGAACTACGGATTAACCGAAAAAGAGGCTCACAACTACATTCACAGCACCTGTGTTGAAATTACTCCGGTTGCTGCGTCAAATGTATGGGTAGCAAGTCCTTACACAAATATGACACAGCTTCTTTTAGACATTCTCAACCGTGAATACGACAGCTTTGACCATCTTATGAAAACCTTTTTTGAGGTTCTCGACAACAGCATCCATACAAATTTCGAGATTCAGCTGGAATTACGCAAACACCGACGCGACCACTCTTCAAACCCATTGCTTTCCTGCCTTGTGAACGATTGCCTTGAGAGGGGTATTGATATTGAACAGGGCGGTGCAAGGTACAATTGGATTATGCCTTCCTTTGTGGGTATGGCAAACCTTGTTGATTCTCTATATGCAATAAAACAACTTGTTTTTGATAAAAAAGAAATAACCATAAAAGAATTCAGAACCATTCTGGATTCAAACTTTGAAAACCATGAAGCCTTCCGTCAGCGTATTCTGAACACCATACCGAAATACGGCAACGATGTTGATGAGATAGATATGTACTACGGATGTATCACGGAGCACATCATTGAGGAATGCAAAAAATACACCGGTATTTTTTCAAATGCCAACCTTATCCCAAGTGTATTCTGTTGGGTAATGCACGAGCGTTTCGGCAGAGAAACCGGTGCAACTCCTGATGGCAGAACAGCAGGTTTCCCCTTAGGTGACGGTTCCGGACCCTGCCAGGGCAGAGAATTGAAAGGTCCTACTGCTTCAATACTCTCTTCAACAAAATGGGAGCACTACAAACTCATAGGAGGAGTTGCCGTTAACATGAAGTTTTCAAAAAACTCCCTTGGCATTCACTCACTTGATACTATGAAAAGCCTTGTTAAAACCTATCTTAAACGAGGCGGTTTTGAAATGCAGATTAATGTTACAGACAAAGAAACCCTGAAAAAAGCCGTAGAAAACCCCGAAGCCTATAAAGACCTTGTGGTACGCATCGGAGGCTACAGCGACTATTTTGTAAGGCTTTCTCCTGAAATGCAACAGGAAGTAATTTTAAGAACGGAGCACAAAATATAAAATGACAGGAAATGTTTTTAACATTCAGCGTTTTTCCACAAGTGACGGTCCGGGTATCCGTACCACTTTATTTTTGAAGGGTTGTCCTCTTTCCTGTGTCTGGTGTCACAATCCCGAATCAAAATCAGCAAAAAGCGAAATTTTCTTTAATTCTTCAGCTTGTACCCTTTGCAGAAAATGTGAGGATATCTGCCGGCAGCATCAACATAATTTCGACCAAAACTGCCACATTTATCTGCGCAGTAATTGCACAAGCTGTTTTGAATGTGTTTCAAATTGTCCTGCCTTTGCTTTGGAAATCTGCGGAAATGAAATGACCTCAGAAGATGTGGTTTTGGAGGTGTTAAGGGATGTGGATTTTTACAAAGAGTCCGGTGGCGGAGTTACCCTTTCAGGCGGTGAACCTCTCATGCAATATGATTTTTCTCTTGAAATTTTAAAAAAATTAAAGGAATCGGGAATTCATACTGCAATTGAAACAAGCGGTTACAGTAACAGGGATTTAAGCGAAATAGCAAAATTTGTAGATTTATGGCTTTTTGACATAAAGCTTTTTCCTGAAAATGAACACCTCCGTTATACAGGTGTGTCAAACAAAAAGATATTTGAAAACCTTTCTTTCCTGGACAATATTGGTGCAAAAACCATTCTGCGCTGTCCTATAATTCCCGGCATAAACCTGACAACGGAGCATTTTAACAAGCTTTCCACACTTGCAAACAGCCTGGAAAATGTTATTGCCCTCCAGCTTGAGCCATATCACCCTCTGGGAATTGAAAAAGCTTCCAGGCTTGGAAAGGAACAAGGATATGCAAACCCGGAGTTTCTCGAAAACGAAGCCTTACACTCTTATACACAGCTCTTAAGCAATCAAACTAATGTAACAGTAGAGATTATATAAAAAAAGAAGGCATCAGCCTTCGCCACAGCCAGATAAGGAAGTATTGTCCTGAAAATCGTCTTTTTGTCGAATTTCTGCGTTAAAAAATGCTCATATCCGTCAGGATTATGTGCATTTTTCGCCTTGAACTTCATACAAAAATTTCGATTTCAGGATGC
>JAZQCS010000127.1:0-10674 GCA_045546415.1 Clostridia bacterium
TTCAGGTTCGCAGAATTTTTTACAAGCTATTTTTTATCGGTACAAGGCAAAAACGCAGCAAATGCTGACGCAATTTGCAAATATTATTGATAAAATATTGGTCTTTTAACAAAGTAGCGATGAAAAAGAGAAAGTAAAAAACGTGGTTCGGATAACTTCTGTCACCCTAAGGTGACTTATGTAAAAAGGAGAATTTTATATGGAATACAGAAAGCTTGGGAAAACCGGCATGACGGTAAGTGCTATATCGCTTGGATGTGAGCATCTACAGGGAAAAAGCTATGAAACTGTAAAAACTGTTATAGATGCTTCAATTGATAACGGTATAAACTTTATGGATGTTTTTATGAGTGAGCCTCAGGTCCGTACAGATATAGGCAAGGCTCTTGAAGGACGCCGTGACAAGGTTATTATTCAAGGTCACATAGGCTCCTGCTGGGTTGACGGTCAATACAAGGTAAGCCGTGACATGGAGGAAATTACAACTGCATTTGACGATTTGCTTGAGAGATTGCAAACGGATTATATTGATATAGGTTTTCTGCATTTTGTTGATAAGGAAACAGATTGGGACAGCCTTGAAAAAAGTGAAATGATGAAATATGCTCTGGACTTAAAGGAAAAGGGGATTATCCGGGCAATAGGTATGAGCTCCCACAACGCAGTAACGGCAAAAAAAGCTGTGGATACCGGACTCATTGATGTGCTTATGTTTTCGCTGAACCCGGCTTACGACCTGGTTCCCAAGGAAAGGGATATGACGGAGATTTTCACCGAGGTGATAGAAGGCAAAACCCAGGATTTTTCGGGGCTTACTCTTGAGCCTGCAAGAGCAGAGCTTTACCGCACCTGCGAGGAAAAGGGTGTTGCCATAACCGTTATGAAAACTTTGGCAATGGGCACGCTTCTGAACAGCGAAAGGTCACCTCTTGGGGTGGCGCTTACAGAAGCACAATGTATACACTACGCCTTAAGCAGACCTGCTGTTGCAGCGGTTATGGTTGGTATGCAGAGAATAAGTGACGTGGAAAATGCAGTACGATATTGGGATATTCCTGAAAGTGAACGAGACCACAGCGAAGTTCTTGCCTCTCTTGGAATGTTTAATGCAGAAGGCAGATGCATGTATTGTAACCATTGTTTGCCCTGCCCTGCAAAAATAGATATTGCTGCGGTAAATAAATATCTTGACCTTGTAGAGCTTGACAAAAAGCCTGCAGACACAGTTAAAGAACATTATGCGGTACTTGAAAACACGGCAAACGACTGTCTTGAATGCGGTGCCTGTGAAAAACGCTGTCCTTTTGGAGTAAGTGTTATTGAAAATATGAAGCGTGCCACAGAGGTATTTGGTAATTAAAAAGTTGTTTTTTATAAATATTAGCTTATTTTATTTATTGAATGAATGCTACCTTACAAGTATAATATAAGAGAAAATACTAAAACGGAGGTAGGAAAAATGTACAAGGTAAAATTAAACGGGCAGGAAATTAAAGTAACCGAAACAAGGGTTTCGGCACTGCCTCTCAACAAACTGTGGGACGGTGTTCAGCGCCCTGCGGAGCAGAGTGAAATTGCTTATTGGTCAACAATGGATATTTCAAAACCGGCTGTTCTTGAAATTGAAATTGAAAAGGATTTTGAAAAAGTGGAGCTTCGCCCGCTTTCAAAAAATATCCGGTTTACCCGTGAAGGCAGAAAGATTACTCTTACAGTTGAAAAACCTATGCAGTTTACAGTGGAAGCAGATGGATACCATAACGCACTGCACATTTTTGTAAACCCTGAGAGCAGCAAGCCTGAAGGCGAAAACGTATATTATTTCGACAAGGGCGAACATGATGTAGGTCTTTTATGGCTTGAATCTGACACCACACTTTATCTTGAAGAGGGTGCAGTGTTAAAGGGTGTAATTTACGGCTATAAGGTGAACAATGTTAAAATTCTCGGCCGTGGTGTGGTCAATTCCGCAAACTGCCGCAGAGGTAACGATGACAACCTCGGTGACAGAGTGCCTATCGAAGCCCTGAAGGAAAAAGGGTTTGAATATGACGACAGAAAATACATAGGTAATATTGTTTTAAATGAGTGTAAGGACATAACGGTTGAAGGTATTGTTCTTGAGGATTCTCCGCTCTGGTCGGTTATTATCCGTAACGGATGCGAAAACATTACCGTTGATAACATAAAAATTATCGGCCAGTGGCGTTATAATTCTGACGGAATTGATGTCTGTGTTTCCAAAAATGTGGTTGTTCGCAACTGCTTTATCCGTTCCTTTGACGACTGTCTTATTGCCCGTGGAGCATATCTGCCGGGTGAGGAAGGCAACGTGGAAAACCTGTTGGTTGAAAACTGTGTTTGCTGGTGCGATTGGGGAATTGCCATGAAAGCCTGGGCAGGACAGAAGGTGACGGCGGTACACAATGTGACCTTCAGGGATAATTATGTTATCAGAGTCAATAATATGGTTATGAGCATAGTTACCTATTACGGCAGTAAGAACTCCGTTATTGAGAATATTCTTTTTGACGGTGTATATATTGACAGCGACCCCGAATATATGACTCCCAGATGTGAGGACGCAACCCATAAGGGTTACAAACCCGGTAATGGCTTTACTCCTCATATGATACTCATTCTGACCGGTAAAATAGGCAAAATGGGTGAACAGGGCTCTCAGCTTTTCACTCCCGTAGACGATTATACCGATTTCAATGTTTACTACAGAAATATTGCTTTCAACAACGTAAAATATTCGGGCAAGCCGTTAAAAGCGGAAATTGAGGAAAACCCCGGTGTGCTTGAAATCAGCAATATTTCCGTTACAAATTCTGATTTTAGTTTTTAATAAAAGGTATTTACACTATTTTTAATAAGAGGTATTTACAAATGCTTGACAGATTTTCAAGAACACGGATGCTTCTGGGCAGTGAAGCTATGGAAAAACTTAATAAAGCTAAAGTGTGCGTGCTTGGTCTCGGAGGCGTAGGCGGATATGTGGTTGAAGCCCTTGCCAGAAGCGGAGTAGGAGAGCTGCACATTGTGGATAACGACTCAATTTCGGTCTCCAACATAAACAGGCAGATTATCGCTACTGAAAAAACTGTTGGTATGCCCAAGACCGAGCTTGTGAAGGACCGCATAAAATCAATTTGCTCCGAAACCAAAGTTGTGACATACTCTATGTTTTATCTGCCCGGAGAAAACGAGGTCGATTTTTCTCAGTTTGATTATGTGGTGGATGCAATTGATACTGTAAGTGCAAAAATTGACATTGCCGTAAAATGTGAAAAGCTTGGAGTGCCTCTGATTTCTTCAATGGGTACGGGTAACAAGCTTGACCCCACGGCCTTCCGCGTGGCGGATATTTACAAAACCAAGGTGTGTCCTCTTGCAAGGGTTATGCGATACGAACTGAAAAAACGGAATGTAAAGCATCTGAAGGTGGTTTATTCCGAAGAAATACCCAAAGAAAAGGTTGAAACAAAGGAAGGGGACAGAGCTCCGGCTTCAGTGGCATTTGTTCCGCCGGTTGCAGGCTTTGTTATAGCCTCTGAGGTTGTAAAGGATTTGATTGTATGAAAAAAGCATTAATTGCAATGAGCGGTGGTGTGGATTCCAGCGTAACAGCACTTCTTATGCAGCAAAAGGGTTATGAGTGTGTGGGAGGCACTATGGTGCTTTTTGAAAAGGAAGAAAACACCGATGTGTCGGATGCAAAAGCGGTTGCAGAGCGTCTTGGTATGGAGCATTTTGCTGTGGATTTTTCTGAGGAGTTCAGGGAAAAGGTTATGAACACATTTGTGGATTCCTACGAAAAAGGAGAAACACCAAACCCATGCCTTGAATGTAACAGATATCTGAAATTCGGCAAGATGATTGAGTTTGCAAAGGAGCTGGGCTGTGAAAAAATTGCAACCGGTCACTATGCCCGCATTGAAAAAAGAGGAGAAAGGTATCTGCTGAAAAAAGCGGTGGACCCGCTGAAGGACCAGAGCTATTTTCTGTATTCTCTTAATCAGGAACAGCTGGCGTTTGCTGAATTTCCCCTTGGGGAAATGACAAAAGAGAAAGCCCGCGAAATTGCTGTTGAAAACGGTTTTGTAAACGCAAAAAGAGCAGACAGTCAGGATATATGCTTTGTACCTGATGGTGAATATGTTTCGGTTATTGAAACATTAAGCGGAAAAACCTATCCTGAAGGCGATTTTGTGGATATGGACGGAAAGGTTCTGGGCACCCATAAGGGAATCATTCGTTACACGGTTGGACAGCGTAAAGGTCTGGGACTTGCTTTGCCTCAGCCTATGTATGTAAAAGAAAAAAATATTGAGGAAAACAAGGTGATTCTTTCGCTTGACGAGGAGCTTTTTGAAAAAGAGCTTGTGGCGGAGAATTTTAACTGGATAGCCATTGAATGTCCCCAAAAACCTGTTCGTGTTACGGCAAAAATTCGTTGCAGACATAAAGAAGCCCCGGCTGTTGCCGAGGTGCTTGAGGACGGAAAGGTTAAGGTAACTTTTGATGAACCCCAGAGAGCCATTGCCAAAGGTCAGGCTGTTGTGCTTTATGACGGTGATACCGTTGTTGGCGGAGGTAAGATTTTATAAAAAAAATCCCTTTGATTGTAAAATCAAAGGGCCTTTTTTTATTTGTAAAGACAGTTGCCGAAACAGTCAGCAATAACTACAAGAGGGAAATTTTCTACCTCAAGGCGTTTAACCGATTCGCTCAAAAGCTCCGGGTAAGCAATTTCCTCAACAGATTTTACACATTTTGCAATAAGTGCACCACAACCGCCCGTTGCTCCGAAATACACCGCACCGTGTTTTTTCATTGCTTCATAAACCTCGGAAGTACGCTGACCTTTGCCTATCATACCGGTTTCACCGAGGGCAATAAGCGTTGGCGCATAAGCATCCATTCTTCCGCTTGTGGTAGGTCCGCAGGAGCCTATAATTTCTCCTTCCTTTGCCGGACAGGGTCCTACATAATAAATAATACTGTCGGTAATGTCAAATGGTAATGGCTCACCGCAGCTTAATGCTTCGCACATTTTTTTGTGGGCAGCGTCCCTGGCGGTATATACCGTACCTGAAAGCAAAACAGTATCACCTGCTTTCAAAGTCTGCACTTTTTCATGGGTAAGAGGCGTTCTGAGAATAATAGGGTTCATATGTATAATCTCCTGAAAATTATTTTTGATGTGTCAGTTCAAGTATGCTGTCAAAGGTATAATCCGCTTCAAACTGGCGGAACATATCCTTCCTTGATTTGTCGGCAGAGTCATGGATAATTGCCGCAAAGCCCATACCAAGAGCCTGAGCCTGAAAAAGTGTTACCGGGGAAGAGCCTACCACAAGAGTTCTGGCAAAAAGCTCATCGTACTGCCCGTTTTGTGCTGCTGCTTCCGAATATCCGGGACCGATGCACGCTCTTGATAAAGCATAGGTGTCCGGTTCCGGGGGCATATTGATATTTGGCTTGTGTCCCGCTTCAATAATATCATCCATGGTAACAATGTTTTCGGGGAGAAAATCGTTTATCTTCCAACGCTTTAAGGATACCTCAAGAGCAGGTCTTGGACGAAGAGTACAAAGTGAAATTTTTTTGCCTGCATTCTTCAGAGTGGCAAGTACATCACGGAGTGTCACCACAGAAACACACAGACTGTCTGTAAGAATAAGAGAGGGTTTTCCTGAGGCAAGAGGCAGACCGTCGCTGTAAATTTCAAAAAGCTCGTCACCGTAAAGCCATTCACAGTAGCACCGGCGTATATCCTGCCACACCTCACCGCCGCGGGTACAATCTTTATCCGGAATAACCTTTCCGAGGAGCTGTGCACAATGCTCAAAAAGGTCGGGAGTGTGAAGGTCAATGTATTTGAAATAGCTGAAAATGTTTGAAAAATCACGGCGTTCACCGGTACCCATAATAACTGAAAAAAGCACATAGGAAATATCTACCGGATAGTCAACGCCCAACTCTTCAAGGATGGCGGAAATCTTGCCGCCACTCAGCATAAGGTCACATATCTGACGGTGGTTTGAAACAACCGCAGAACAGTCCATATCTATTTTGCCGTAGTATTTGTTGCTGTGACACATTTCATATACGGCAAGAACAGAACAAATGAGAAAATGCTGACTGTTAGCAAAAACACCGTCAGGCTCGAAAATTACTGTATCATATTTTTTGAAAAATTTTGCAGGAAGCATAAGCTTACCTCCGATATTTTATTTGTTAAAAAGGCTGATGTTTCTCAGCAGAGTGGCTTTGCCTCGCCAGGTAAAGGCACGACCGCTGTATTTTTCGCGGAACTGCTTTTCGGAAAGAGGTAAAAGGTCGTCGGCTGAAACAAAATTCAGACGGCTTTCTGTAAATTCGGGTAGCGATGTGGTTTCCGGAATGTTGTTGTGCGGACAAACCTGCTGACATATGTCGCACCCCCAAACAAAGCCGCTTTTAAGCAGAATGCTCTGTTCTTCCGGAGAAAGCTCACCCTTTTTTTGCGAAATGCTGCTGGCACAACATTCTGTGTTCACCCTGCCGTCATTCAATGCCTTGCCGGGGCAGGCATTTGTGCAGGCGTTACACCCTTTGCAGGAAGAGGTAAGGGGAGAATCGTTTTCAAGTGAAAGACCGTGGGTTATTATGTACCCTATGAAAAAGTAAGAGCCCAGGGAAGGGTTTATGAGCAGGGAGTTTTTGCCGTAGAAACCGAGACCTGCTTTAAAGGCAATCTCTTTATCGTTATAGGGGCTGATGTCACAGTAAACACTTTCAGAAAAATCAGCTCCGGTCTGTTCTTTTATAAAAAGGCAGATGCGACGCAGATAATCTTTTGCCACAATGTGATAATCCCACCCCTGTGCATAAAGGGAAAGAGGGGCGGAGGGCTCTTTCACATAGTAGGGGAACAAAAAAACAAGTGCCTGAAAGCCGGGCTCAGGCTCGCATACTCCGAAATGAGAAAGCCCTATATCTGAAGCATACTTTCTGATTTTTTCCTTCACCGTAACACCTCCTTTTGTTTTGCCTATATATATTTTACACTAAAAAAGCCTTGTTGTAAAGTGAAAAATGTTTTAAAGGGTATTTTTTTGTGCAGGGCCGGTGTTGACAAAGGGAAAGAAAAGGGGTATAATGTGGATTGAATGGAGAATATTGCATATTTCCGTTATAACGGTTTTAGGAGAGTTTGTTTATGAAAAAATTTGAAATTAAAAATCATGAACCCAGTTTTTTGCCTGAGGACAGCCAATGGACTCTTGTGTGGGCAGATGAATTCGACGGAACTGAGCTTGACCGCACAAAATGGGATTTCCGCCTTAATTTCTGGGGTGAACGCTTTGATGCTTATACCGATAAAGGAATTGTTCTGGATGGAAACAGCCACATTGAGCTTCACCGTACCGAAATTGACGGAAAATATGTTTCCCCTCAGCTTCAGACAGGCGCAAATTCTTTTGACCATATAACAGCAAACAGAGAAAACCCCTGGGGGCAGGACGGCATCTGGCCCCTTGAACCCTTGAAGGAACCGAAATTCGTTCACCGTTTTGGCTATTATGAGTGCCGTTGCAAATTCCAGAAAGACCCGGATACAATGTGGGCGGCGTTCTGGACACAATCGCCAACAATCGGTGCCCGTTTTGAACCTGAATGGTGCGGTATTGAATCTGATATTATGGAACATTTTCAAAAAGGCAAAGCCACAACCGGAAACATTATGGGCGGTTACGGAATGCAATGTTCCAATGAGGGCAGAGTTACATACAATCTTGAAGAAACCGAGGGCGGCTGGCACTATTTTGGTATGGACTGGAGGGAGGACGGATATGTTTTTTACTGTGACGGCAAAGAGGTATCCCGTTGCAATTCCCATGTTTCACAGGTGCCGCAGTTTATTCTCCTTACAACAGAAATTCAGGGCTACCGCTCGGTAAAAAGCGGAGAAACTACGCTTCTGGGCGTTGGCGGTACGGTTGATGTGCCTCCATTTGTAATTAAAGATAAATTTGAAGATGATGCATTTATTGTGGATTTTGTAAGAGTTTTTGACCGTGTGGGTGGTAACGAGTAACAGCTCGAAGGGGACGGCTTTGTGTTCAAGGTTATATTACTCTGTTATAATGGCATAGCTCGTCCGTTTCCTTGTCATCCTGAACGAAGTGAATAGAATTGATAGGTTAAGAGGCGGTTGCTGCGGCATCCGCCTCTTTCTTATTATAAGAAAAAAATAAAACAAAAAAACATATTGAATTTATGTGAATTTTATTGTATAATTATAATGTATAACTTTGCATTTAAGGATGTGATTAAATGGCAGAAGAAAAAGAGTTCAGTGTAAAGGTTGGTACAGTTGTTGAAGAATTCAGACTGAAAAAGCTTTATTACACAGAAGAAATGGACGAGATTGAAATTTACTGCAGTAATGTAAACCGTCCCGGGCTTCCTCTTGTAGGGGTTTTTGAATATTTTGATACTCAGCGAATACAGATAATAGGTAAGGTTGAAACAAACTATCTTGAAAACCTGGAAGTGGAGAAAAAAAGAGAGGTTCTTGACAAGCTTTTTGCATCGGGAATTCCTGCGGTGGTTATAACCCGTAATATGGATGCTGACCCGGTTATGTATGAAATGGCTGAAAAGTATGGTGTGCCGCTGCTTTCCACAGAGCAGAATACCAGCAGATTCCTTAGTGAAATTATCCGCAGACTCAGCGTGTGGCTCGCACCACGTATTACCCGTCACGGTGTGCTTGTGGAGGTTTACGGTGAAGGTATGCTCATTCTTGGTGAAAGCGGTGTGGGTAAAAGTGAAACCGCAATTGAGCTTTTAAAGAGAGGTCACCGTCTGGTGGCGGACGATGCCGTGGAAATTAAAAAGGTATCCGAGGTATCTCTTGTTGGTTCATCACCCACAATCATAAAGCACTACATAGAGCTGAGAGGCATTGGCATAGTGAATGTTAAAAACATTTTTGGTATGGGTGCGGTTAAGGATACCGAAAAAATTGACCTGGTTGTAAAGCTTGAACCCTGGAAGCAGGGCTTTGAATATGACAGGCTTGGAATTGAAAACGAATATGCTGAAATTCTCGGCATAAAGGTTCCTCAGCTTACAATACCCGTGAGCCAGGGACGAAACCTTGCAGTAATTTTAGAGGTTGCAGCAATGAATAACCGTCAGAAGCGTATGGGTTACAATGCGGCAGAAGAACTTTATCAGAGACTTAATGAAAATATGGGAATTGGTTAACAAAAGAAAGGATGTTTAAAAATGTATTATATTGGTGTAGATTTAGGCGGTACAAACATAGCAGTTGGTCTTGTAAATGAAAAATGTGAAATTGTTCATAAAGGCTCGGTAAAAACAAATTTACCCCGTCCTGCTGAGGATATGCTTAAAAGCATGGCAGAGCTTATTTTGAAGGTTATTGATGAAGCAGGGGTTTCAATGGATGAAATAAAGAGCGTAGGCATCGGCTCACCCGGAAGCTGTGACTGTGCAAACGGTGTGCTTGTTTATGCAAACAACTTAGGTTATGAAAATGTATCCTTCAAAAACGAAATTCAGAAATATATTGATAAACCTGTTTATATTGAAAACGATGCAAATGTTGCGGCTCTTGCGGAATACATCAACACAGGCAAAAAGATGGAATGCTTCGTTGCAATTACTCTTGGTACCGGAGTTGGCGGTGGCGTTATTATGAACGGCAAAATCTTCTCTTCATTTAATGGTGCGGGTACAGAGCTTGGTCATACTGTAATGGTTATGGACGGTGAACAGTGCAGCTGCGGAAGAAAAGGCTGCTGGGAGGCCTATGCGTCCGCAACAGGTCTTATCCGTCAGACAAAGGCAGAAATGGAAAAATCAAAGGACAGCCTTATGTGGGAGCTTTGCGAAGGCAACCTTGACAAGGTTGGCGGAAGAGTTGCTTTTAATGCGGCAAAAAGCGGAGACGAAGCAGGTAAACGCGTGGTTGATAATTACATCCGTTATGTTGCTGAAGGCATTACAAATATGATTAACATTTTCCAGCCTGAACAGCTTGTTATAGGTGGCGGTGTATGCGGTGAGGGAGACTATCTTCTTCTTCCCATTATTGATTATGTTGCAAAGCATCAGTATGTAAAAAACCTTAAAACAACAGAAATTTCCATTGCCAAGCTTGGAAACGATGCAGGCATTATCGGTGCCGCAATGCTTGGACTTTAAGATAACTTCTGTAATCGGAGGATATTTATGAAAAATGTAGCTGCCGCGCTTGAATCGGCGAAAATTGAGTTTAAACAAAATGAGCCTATGAAAAAGCACACCTCTTTTAAAATAGGAGGTGCGGCGGATTTGTTTGTATGTCCGGCAAATTGTGATGAGCTCACGACGGCTGTAAAAACGGCAGAGGAAAACGGATTACCGGTTACTGTTGTTGGAAACGGCTCTAATCTGCTTGTTTCGGATGGTGGCATTGAAGGTATGGTTATATGCCTTGAAAAAATGAATTCCGTGAGTGTGCAGGGAAATGTGATAACCGCAGGTGCCGGTGCACTCCTTGGCAAAATTGCCTCGGAGGCAGCGGCACACGGCCTTGCAGGTATGGAATTTGCCGCAGGTATTCCCGGAAGCGTGGGCGGTGCTGTTGTTATGAATGCAGGTGCTTAC
>JAZQCS010000128.1:0-12533 GCA_045546415.1 Clostridia bacterium
AGGATGACAGAATGGAAATACTCAGGATGACATCACCCTCTGCCTGTCATTCTGAGGGAACACCGTGACCGAAGAATCTCTGCTGAATTTTGAGATCCTTCGCTTCGCTCAGGATGACAAAATAAAAATGCTCAGGATGACATCACCCTCTGTCTGTCATTATGAGGAAGCATCGCGACTGAAGAATCTCTGCCGAATTTTGAGATCCTTCGCTTCGCTCAGGATGTCAAAATAAAAATGCTCAGGATGACAGAATGGAAATGCTCAGGATGACATCACCCTCTGCCTGTCATTCTGAAGGAGCATCGCGACTGAAGAATCTCAAAATAGTATAAAAAAAGCCCGGACTATATAGTCCGGGCAAAAAACATTTAATTTTTTATTAGAAGTTCGCAATAAGTCTTGCAATGTATTTAAGGATTCGAGTAGCGTCAGCAACTGTAACACCATCAACACCGTCTACATCTGCTGCTTCAAGACCTGCATCATCAAGAATAACTGTTTCAGCAACGTGTGTAAGAACAGCAATTGCATCGTATACATTAATCTTACCGTCAAGGTTTACATCACCCTTAAGAACGGAAATTTCAATGTCACCAAAGTCATAGCTTGACATAACTGCATATGCAAGTTCACTGGGTTTAAGCTGAAGGCTATCAACAATGTTGATGTTTGTTGTACCTACTGCAAGAGCCTTGAACTTAAGAACAGCAACTTCACCTGCAAATGTTACAGAATCATCGGTACGGATGATAATCTGAACCTTACCGTCTTCAAGCTTCTTAGCATAAACTTCTGTTTCAAAAGCTTCGGAAATGTCAGCACCAACATATTCAAGAGCTGCTGCATCGTATTCAACTGTGAATACACCGTTAACTGCTTCTACATCAAGAGCAACCTTGAAAGGAACTTCAACAATTTCACCCTTCTGTGCTGCTGCACCTGCGGAAGAAATGTTATAGTTTACAATCTTCTTAACAACGGGTACCCATGTAGAAGAAGAATCTGCACGAGAACCAACAATTGTTTCAAGAGCAATAGGTGAACCTAAATGACCATCATCATAAAGCTTAGCAAAGCCCTGAAGAAGATAACCGTCTGCTACTGCAAATTCAGGAGCACCTGCAGGCTTGCTACCCCACTGGAAGGTCTGTTCAGCAAGGTCTTCACCGCTTGTAATTGTAACATATTCAGTTTCAGCAAACTTGAAGGTTACATAGTTTACGGAACCTGTAGCTGTAGCTGTAGCTGCTTCCTCTGTGATTGTAAGGAAAGTATCGGGAGCTGTTGCATCTTCAACAGTACCGCCTGTTACTTCCCAACCATCAAAGTTATATTCGAAACCGAAGTTACCGGTAGCTGTAGGCTGAGCATGAAGCTTAATCTTAGTGTCAGCAACAATTGTTGCTGTTTCAACACCGTCACGACCAATCATAGCATTAGCAGTTTCTGTATCTGTAACAGAAACATTAACAAGGTCAAGAGCATCTACCTTCTTAAGTGCAATTCTCTGGAAATGCATGTCAGGTGTAACATACAAACGGAAGCTCTTAAGGTTATCGCTAAGAAGATTGTCACCGTAGTGGGAAACACCGGAAATACCGTTGTTAACTACATAGAATTTGCCGTTGTCAAAGTCCATATAGAACTTAAGGCTGTTATAATCGTCATTAGCACAGGCAAATCCTGTAATAGCTCTGGGTGTTGTAGCTGCGCCGTCACTCTGACGAACATGGATTGTACCTACGGGGTACACACCCTGAAGGTCGGCACCTGCGGAGTTTTTGAACTCAATGTTTGAGCCACCGCAGCCCTTTGTGAAGTAATAATCTGCTTCAAATACATAGATACCTTCTGTAATAGCATCTACAGCTACATTAACACTTGTAGTTGCTGTGTAGCTAAGACCCTTTTCAGAATCAAGAACCATTGAACCGCCAAACAGGTTAGTCATTGCGCCGCTTGCTGAAAGCTCTTTAGCTTCTTCAACTGTCATGGTTGTGAAATCGTAATCGTAACCGATTTCCATTACAGTTTTAACGAAGATAGCTGTAATTGTTGTTTCTTCATCAAATGTAAGAGCAAGAAGCTCAGCATCCGTGTATCTGTTGCCTTCTGCATCTTCCCATGCAACAAGTTTAGCATTTGCAGCAGGTGTAACTGCAGGAACAGCATCAAGAGAACCGCCCTGAGCAACTCCAACTGTTTCAACATTTACAGTACCAAGTGTTTCATCGTTGGTTGTAAATGTAATATCAAGAATGTCAGCAGTAATTGCATAAACATCCATATCGCTCTTTACTGATGTAAGGTCTGCTTCTTCAGTACCTTCTGCATCTATAGCCCACATAGCAAGAGCCTGGCCTTCTGCAAGTTCAATTTCGGGAGCTTCAGCAAGCCAACCGTCACCAACTTCAACTTCTGCAACAATCTCTTCACCGTTGTAGAAGGTTACTGTGTGCTTTGTTGCAACAGCGTTGCAGTTAACTGCAATAACTTTTCTTGCTTCAGCAGGAGCAACAAGGTTTTTAACATAAAGCTCAGCTTCACCAACACCTGTTACTGTAGCAACCCAGGCACCGGTTTCCTTGGAAACTGTAACAACGTTTGCATTGGAGGTTGTAACCTCGTACATATCTGCTGTGTATTCACCGTTCATGCCATCTGCAACCATAACTGCAAATTCGTCACCGATGTTGAGCTCTTCTGCCATATCGGTAGTAACTTCAGCAGGATTTTCGGGGTCATAGGGGTTCCAGTCAGCAACTGCTCTGAACTTAGCGTCACCATATACTTTGTTGTGGCAATCCTTAACACCGCCAAAGCTTACTGTGTAAACTTCATCATCTGCAAGACCATCAACAGGAACAATTGTTACTGTCTGAACGCCTTCAACAAGAGCAGATGAAACCTCAACTGCAACATCGTTGTCAGCGGAATCCTTAACTGTTACAGCCTTTGCAAGTGCTTTAGAATCTGTAGCAGCTGCAGGAAGTTCAACATAGAACTCTGAAGAAGAACCGTAAACGGAGTTTACATCTTCTGCACTGTAAATCTTATAGTCATTGTTAACTACAGGAGCAACAACCTTAATGTTATCGAAGTAAACAGTACCATCAGCTCTGAATCTGTTTAATGTAAGAACAACATTGTACTTTTTGCTCATGTCCATCTTTGTTGCACTAAAGCATGTCTTTTCTGCAATAGACTCACCTGTTTCAAGGTTTGTTGCATACCAGGTTGTTGTTACCTGACCGTCAGCATTAGCCTGGAAGTTTACATGATGTCTTATCCATCTCTTAGCTGCATCAACATCTATACCCCAGTTAATAGCACCTGTGTTATCAGCAAAGGAAATTCTGTTGTTCTGGTAGTGACCAATTACATAGTAAGGACCGGACTTGTCACCGGTGGAATATGCACCGTCAACGGAAGCACCGTCATCCTTACACTGGTTAAGAAGGAAACGACCGTTAGCAAATACAGTAGGAGCATAATAGTCAGCTTCAAAGGTTACACCGCCGGGCTGCTGAAGAGCTGCACCATCAATAGGTAATGTACGGAAACCATACCAGTAACCGCTTGATGTTGATGCTGCATTTGTTACAGCAAGAACCTTACCGCTTGTGTTACCCTTTGTTGTAGCAGGGTTGTAGGCAACCTTAATGTTGTTGCTATCGTTAATAGCTGCGCTGTCATAGGAAGAAAGAACAATGTTACCTTGTGTACCTGCACCAACATAGATGTTGTTATTTCTGGGTGCAGTGCCAATTTCCATATCTTCAAAAGAAGCGCTCATAGCATTTTTTGTTTCGTATGTGGGAGCAACTGCATCAACAAAAGCATATGTCTGAAGGTTTCTTACATACATTCTGCCTTCAGATGTTGTGTTGTTCTGACCTGAAAGAACAGGAGTGATTTTGCTGTAATCTAAAGTTTCAAGTTCAACAGGAGATAAGGGATAAAGATATTCAGTAAATTCCATTTTGTCAGTATCTACATGATTAACATAAATTCTAACCTTGATACCACCGGTTGCCTTGGTCATCTGGTAAATAACCTTGTACCAACGACCCATGGCATCCTTACGGGCTGCTTCGGTGTCTGCATAACGATCACCGGTGTAGCTTGCAGCTCTACCCATTGACCAAGCGCCACCACCTGTGTATTTACCGTCAGAGCTTGTTCTGGTGTAGAAAATAGCGGGAGAAAGAACACCAAACTGGTTAAATGTAAGAGCAAGGAAGCCTACTTCAGGGTTGTTTACAAAACGAGTAAGACCGCTGTTAGAAGGATCCCATGTGGGGTCTGTAGGCTGGTTGATTTCAAGATAGTCAAGACCTTCGCCATTATCAACAGCAAGACCAAGAGCGTTTCTTGTCATGAAATCTGCCTTAGGCTGATTGTACTCAAAGGATACCTGAACGGTTTTGCCTTCAGCAAGTTCAGCACCAACAGGCTGGAATGCAATACCTGCAACACCCTCTTTAGCCTGCATAGCGATAACCTTTTCGCCATCAAGCTCGGTTACTACAACTTTAGACCAGGAATCTTCAGATTCTGCTGTTGCAGTGTCAAAGTTCAAGGGGTTGTAGTTTGATAAAGTTGCCTCTGTGCCGTCTGCTTTAGTATAAGTAACATTGGCATTTGCCATTGTACCAATACCGGCATATTTAAGCACGGAGTTGTCCGCAAGACTCTCGCTTGAAAGAACTGTACCAACCTCAAGGCTGTCCAGATCAAAGTAAACGGGAACCTTAACTTGTTCTACTTCTGCCATAGCAGGCATTGCAACAAGAGCTACAAGCATGCAAACAACAAGAAGCATTGATAATGTTTTTTTCATAGTGTTTCCCTCCTTAAAATTTTATATCGGCACACTAAACCGATATAGTTACAATAAAGTATCATAAATATTATACAATTATTACAAATATATGTCAATACCTTGTAATGCCAAAAAAGGCAGTTGTTTTTTGTGCAAAATAAACAAAGAACCCTTTTTTACCGAAAAAAAGAGCAGAAAAAGGGTTGGCAGATTAAAAAATTAAATTTGTATTCCGAATGATTGAGATCCCTCGCTTCGCTCAGGATGTCATCCCCCTCTGTCTGTCATTCTGAGGGAGCATCGCGACCGAAGTATCTCTACTGAGCCTTTGAGATCCTTCGCTTCGCTCAGGATGACATTGTCCTTCCCTGTCATTCTGAGGGAACACCGTGACCGAAGAATCTCTACTGAGCCTTTGAGATCCTTCGCTTCGCTCAGGATGACAGAAAAATATGCTCAGGATGACATAAAAAAACGCTCAGGATGACGGAATTAAAATACTCCATACAACAGAATAAAACGTCCGGGAGAAAATTAAATGTACCGTTTCCGTTTTTGTGCAAAAAAACTGTTATTTTTTGCAAAACAACTCTATTGACTTTTTTATAAAAATGGTGTATTATATATAGGTAAAATAAAATATTGGGAGAGATTTTATGAACGCAAAGGAAATTATTGCACAGTTTAACAGCGAAGCAACCCTTATTCCTTACGGCAACGGACATATTAACGATACTTATGTTACAAACCGTCTTATCATTCAGAAAATCAACACAGACATTTTCAAGGATGCTGACGGTCTTATGGCTAATATCATAGGAGTAACCGAGCATCTCAGCAAAAAAATTGAAGCTGCAGGCGGTGACACTGCCAGAGAAACCCTTACAGTTGTCCCTACAATTGATGGAAAAAGCTATTACCGAGCTTCTGACGGTTCCTGCTACAGAGCTTATAATTTAATAGAAGATTCCGTTTCTTATGAAATTGTGAGTGCTCCCCTGCTTTACCGGGCAGCAAGGGCTTTTGGTAAATTCCAGAATATGCTCAGCGACTATCCTGCCGACTCTCTTGTTGAAATTATTCCTGATTTTCACAACACAACAAAGCGTTACAACAACCTTGTAAACGCGGCAGAAAACGATTCCTGCGGAAGGCTTGCCTCTGTACAGAAGGAGTACAAATTTGCATGTGACCGAAAGAACGATACCGGCATTGTACTGGACGCTATTGAAAAAGGGCTTGTTCCCCTTCGTGTTACTCACAACGACACAAAGCTTAATAATGTTCTTTTTGACAAATATACCGATGACGGCATTTGTGTAATTGACCTGGACACGGTTATGCCGGGTTCACTTCTTTATGATTTTGGTGATGCTCTTCGTTTTGGCGGTGCTTCCGGTGCTGAAGATGAAAAAGACCTTGATAAGATTTATTTTCAGCTTGACAAATTCAAGTCCTTTACAAAAGGGTTCATTGAAGAGGTTGGTACAAAGCTTACAAAAACCGAAGCAGAGCTTCTCCCCTTCTCGGTTAAGCTTTTAACCCTTGAATGCGGAATGCGTTTCCTTACTGACTATCTTGAAGGTGACTCATATTTCAAAATTCATTATGAGGGGCAGAATCTTGACAGATGTCGTACACAGTTCAAGCTTGTTGAGGATATCGAAAGAAAAATGGACGATATGACAGAAATTGTCAATTACTATCTCAATAAATATAAAATCAATTTTTAAACAAAAATCGGCTTGCTGCTGCAAGCCGATTTTTTATACAAAATACATTATAACAGTTAAAATAATTACAAAACCAAAATTAAATGCTGTAAACTTTTTAAGGTAGTTGGTCATATATTCCGGCATACATTTTGTGTATTCCCTGAAGGTTATGAGGCTTGCAAGAGAAGCTATAAGTGTTCCGGTACCACCAATATTTACAGCTACCAGAAGAGGCGCATAATTTTCTGTAAAGCCCGAAAGAAGAATTGCTGTAGGAACATTACTTATAAACTGACAGAAGCTTACTCCCGTAAGAAGAGGCTGCGTCCTTACAAGAGCACCGACGGTTTTATCAACAAATTGAATTCTTGCCATATTGCCCGAAAAAACAAAAAAGGCACAGAATGTAAGCAAAAGCGGATAATCCACACGCCTTAATGCCTTACGGTCAACCAGAAGCATTCCGATAAATATTAAAACAAGACCGACATAAAAGGGAATCACTCTGAAAACGACAGCAATAGAAAGTGCAAAAAGCACAAGAAGTACCGTGGTTTTTCCATTGTTCAACTTATCATCCGAATGCTTCGCAATTTTAACCGGTTCCTTTTTAACAAAAACAATACAGCAAAGGGTTATCAACGACATGGAAATTGCAAAGGGCAGAAGCATTATTTTCACAAACTCCACTGTTGGAATATTATAATAACTGTACATATACAGGTTTTGCGGATTTCCGAATGGGGTCAGCATTCCACCGAGATTTGCCGCAATGTTCTGCATAATAAAGGTAAACGCCATATGTTTTTCATTATTTGTTGTAATCAATGCAAAATATCCAAGAGGCAAAAATGTTATGAGTGCCATATCGTTTGCAATAAGCATTGAGCCAATAAAGGTTATGTACACAAGAGCAATTATAACGCTACGGGTTGTTTTAAAAACCGAAACAATTTTTTCAGCCAGAATATCAAAAAACTTAATATTTTTAAGTCCGTTCACCACCGCTAATGTGCAGAAAAGACAAGTAAGTGTTTTCATATCAAAATAACCCAGGTATTCTTTTCCCGGCGGAACAAAAAAACAGGTAATTACCGCTGCAACAACAGCAACTGTAAGCACAACATTATTTTTTATAAATTTCAGCAGCATTGTCATTTTGCTCCTTTGTAAAACTTTGGTTCAACCGATACTCCTCCATGGGGTGTACGAAGTTCAAATACCGAGCCCGCCCCTGCTTTTTCAGGCTCCGAGCCAAGTGTTACTTTTACAACATATGTTTCATTTTCATATTTTCTGAGAAAAGTAAAACCTTTTTCATGCGCCCCGGTAAATTCCATTACGCCCATTTTAAGAGCTTTGCTGTTATTTCTGAGAGCCGCAAGCTCGCGGTAAAACTCAAGCAGCCCTCTGTTTGCATTTTCCCAGTTGTAAAAACAACGGTTTAATGGGTCTTCAAAGCCCTGCATACCAATTTCATCGCCATAATATATACAAGGCATACCTGGCAGTAAAAACTGAATTGCGGCACCTATTTTTTCAAGCGAAAGGGCTTTTTCAAGCTCATCTCCGGTAAGAGAAAACTCAGCTTTTTCAGCCTTTGACATATTATCAGGATAATTGCCCAACAAGGTCAGAAGTCTTGGTGTATCATGGGTTGAAAGCATATTCATTATAAGGTTCATAACCGGAGACGGATAATTTTCACAGATAGTCATAACATTTTCCGCAAAATCCTCACCGGACATTTCACCTTTCAGCAACGAAATTATAAAGCTGCGGAACGGATAATTCATTACAGAATCGAGCTCACAATCGGCAAAATATCTTCTTCGTTTACCGTAGCTTATTTTATTTGACGCATCCTCCCACACCTCACCAATAAGCAAAGCATCGGGTTTAATCTTTTTAAGTTCATTTTTAAGGCACAGCACAAATTCATCAGGAATTTCATCCACAACATCAAGGCGGAAACCGTCCGCACCGCAGGAAATCCAATGTTTTATGACGCTATCCTCGCCCGTGATTATATATTCAATAAATGCCGGGTCAAGTTCATTTACACAAGGAAGTGTATCAATTCCCCACCAGGAGGTATATTTTTCCGGATATTCCTGAAAATCATACCAGGTTATATAGGGTGAATTTACATCATTATATGCTCCACCGCCAAAAACATCTTTTTTATCAAAATACACGCTGTTACTGCCGGTATGTGAAAATACTCCGTCAAGTATGACCTTTATATCAAGCATATGCGCGGTTTTGCAGAGGTTTTTAAAATCCTCTTCTGTTCCAAGCATGGGGTCAATGCGTTTATAATCAGCCGTATCGTAACGGTGGTTTGAATATGCCATAAAAATAGGATTGAGGTAAATTACCCCTATGCCCAGCTTTTTCAGGTAGGTCAGCCGTGAGGTTATACCTTTAAGGTTACCTCCGAAAAAGTCATTATTCAGAATTTCTCCCTGTTCATCAGGTGTAAAAACAGGAGATTCATCAGTAGAATTATGGACGGAAAAAGGCTGTAATTTCCCGGTAAGGTCGCATTCTCCCTCTTTTGCAAAGCGGTCAGGAAAAATCTGATACATTGTTCTGCCGTAAAAATCTACGGGCGGGTCATAATCGGCACAGTAGCAGGTTAGCTGCCACAATGTACCTTCTTCAATGTTTGTATCGTTTCCCTGCTTATACAGGGAAAAATTGCTTTCTTCTGTTTCTATGCGGAAATAATAAAAATAAAGTCCGGGATGAAACAATGAAAAATCGGTTTTAAAACGCTGATATCCTTCAGATTCACACTCCGGTTTAAAGGGCATAAGCATTTCAAAGCCGGTTTCATCAAAAATGCAAAGTCGTACATTCAGGGTTCTGCAAGCTACCGGAATATCAATACGCATTGTACAGTTCTCCCCTGTTTTAATGCAGCCAAAAGGGGTTTTATATTCAGCTTTTTTACTGTCAAATAAAATTCTCATTTTTTACAACCTGTTTCATTTATACTTGAATTTGCCGAAGTAAAACCTTTGTTTTACTTCGGCAAAACGCAATTTTATCTCATTTTCCAAATATTTTCTGCGTACTCGTTAATTGCTCTGTCGGAGGAGAAAATTCCGGCTTTTGCAATGTTAACAAGAGACATCCTGTTGAATCTGTCAGCGTTCTTATAAGCTTCGGATACATCCTTCTGTGCGCGTACATAATCAGCAAAATCAGCCATAATCATATAACTGTCAGCTACACCGTAATTGTTTGTAAGAAGGCTTCTTACAATGTCATCAAAGCGCACACCAAGTACACCTGAGGTAAGCATTTCAAGAACGGCTTTCAGTTCAGGATTATTGTTGCAATAATCCATGGGATTATAGCCTCTTCTCCAAAGAGCTTCAACCTCATCGGCATGAAGACCGAACAGGAACATATTTTCGTCGCCTACCTGTTCGTGGATTTCAACATTTGCACCGTCAAGTGTACCGAGAGTTACCGCGCCGTTAATCATAAGCTTCATATTACCGGTACCGGAAGCTTCTTTACCTGCAATAGAAATCTGTTCGGAAATTTCAGCCGCGGGGATTATAATTTCCGCAAGGGAAACCTTATAATCTTCAACAAACACCACTTTGATTTTATCACGAACCTGAGGGTCAGCGTTAATCATATCCGAAACCGCAACAATAAGGCGAATAATCTGCTTTGCCATAACATAACCTGCAGAAGCCTTTGCTGCAAAAATAAAGGTTCTGGGTGTGAAATCCGCACCGGGGTTCGCCTTTATCTGATTGTACATATAAAGAATCTGAAGCACATTCAAAAGCTGTCTCTTATACTCATGAAGTCTCTTTACCTGTACATCGAAAAGTGATGCAGGGTCAACATTTATTCCGTTTGCTTTTGAAATATAATCGGCAAGACGAACTTTATTGTTATACTTGATTTTTGCAAGGTTATCAAGCACCGCTTTGTCATCAGCAAAACCGAGCAGTTTTTCGAGCTCATTGCTGTTATGCTTGAAGCCATCGCCAATAAGCTCAGTAAGATAGCTTGTCAGCTCAGGGTTTGCCTGACAAAGCCATCTTCGGTATGCGATACCGTTGGTTACATTAGTGAACTTATCTCTGCTGATATTATAATAGTCGTTAAAAATACCGTTTTTAAGAATTTCACTATGAAGCTTTGAAACACCGTTTACTGTATGACAAGCGGCAAGGCAAAGGTTTGCCATACGCACTTCGCCATGAGCAATAACTGCCATATAATCTATTTTCGCATAATCTCCGGGATAGGCAATGTTGAGCTGAGCTACAAGCCTGCGGTTAATTTCAGCAGTTATCTGATAAATTCTGGGAAGCTGTTCACGGAACAGATTTTCGTTCCATCTCTCCAATGCCTCACTCATAACGGTATGGTTTGTGTAAGAAAGGGTTTTTCCGCAAATCATCCATGCGTGGTCCCATTCATAATCATATTCGTCAACAAGAATTCGCATAAGCTCAGGTACACAAAGTGCCGGATGAGTATCGTTAATATGAATTGCAACTTTATCACCCAGATTATCAAGTGTGCCATAGCGTTTTACATGATGATTAATAATACTCTGCATGGAGGCAGAAACAAGAAGATATTGCTGTTTAAGGCGAAGAATTTTACCTGCTATGTGGTCATCTGCAGGATAAAGAACCTTTGAGATAACCTCAGCCATTGTGTTTTCTTCCAAAGATTTCGCATATTCACCCCGCGAGAAAGCCGCCATATCAAAACCCTTATTGGATTTTGCACTCCACAAAACAAGCTTGTTGACAGCCTTTGTATCGTAACCGGATATATACATATCATAAGGAACAGCGATTACGGAATTGTAATTTGTGTGAGATATTCTGTATTTGCCGTTATCGTCCCAACCGGTAACATCACCGCCAAATTTTACCTCGTAAGCTTCATCCTCACGAGCCTGAAGCCATACATCTCCAAGGTCCAACCAATCATCCGGAAATTCCATCTGCCAGCCATCAATAATTTTCTGTCTGAAAATACCGAACTCGTAACGGATAGAAAAGCCCGTGCCGGGAAGAGCGAGGCTTGTCATGGAATCAAGGTAGCAGGAAGCAAGTCTTCCGAGACCACCGTTACCCAGACCTGCATCGGGTTCCATTTCATAAAGCTCGGAAATATCAAAACCGCATTTTGCAATGGCTTTTGTAAACTCCTCCTCAATACCAAGATTATAAAGGTTGTTACGAAGAGAGGTACCAACAAGGAACTCCATAGACATATAGTAAACCTGTTTATCATCGTTTGCGCGGTATTCATCGTGGAATTCCTTGCGTTTTTTTACCATAAGGTCACGGACAACAGAACAAAGCACCTTGAACATCTGCTGTTTTGTAAGCTCATCAACACCACAGCCAAAGGTTCTTACAGCCTTGTTGTTAAGCAAGGTTACTGCATCGTCTTTTTTTGCTGCAGGCTTTCTGATTTTTTTTACAGTTGTTTCAGCTTTTTTTGTTGATCGGGTCTTTTTAGTTTTAAGTGTATTTTCCTGTGAATTCAATTTAAATGTTCTCCTTTTTTAACCAATTAGTTCGCCATAAATTCTTAAATAATCCTTAACGGACTGTTTCCAGCTGCTGTCAAATTTTACAAGATTTTTAATATGCTTATTCCATTTTGTCTTATCATTATAAAACTCTATACATCTGTCAATTGCACCAAGCATATCATGTGCGTTATAGCCTTTGAAGGTAAAACCTCTGCCCTCTAAGGTTTCGGTATTAAGCGGAGGTACAGTATCCCACAGACCGCCGGTTTCTCTTACAATCGGCACCGTGCCGTAACGCATTGCAATAAGCTGAGAAAGACCGCAGGGCTCACTCTTTGAAGGCATAAGGAACATATCCGCACCTGCATAAAGCTTATTAGCAAGAACAGGGTCAAACAAAATGTTTGCGGACATTTTATCACTATGAACATAGGCGTTGAAATTAAACAAATCA
>JAZQCS010000129.1:0-2686 GCA_045546415.1 Clostridia bacterium
TGCGTACTTTTTTCTGAAGCTCTGCAATCTTCGCTTTTGTTGCCTGAATATCCTTTACGATTTTTTCAATAGTTGCCATAGTAAAATCACTCCTTGTTTTGTTTTAAGATTTTTTCAAATTTTATTTTCATTTCCTGCGGATATAAGGGGACGGGAGGTTTTCGCACTCCCGTCCATTCTTTGCCGCCCGCAAGCCCGGCATATTTCCAGCCTGCCGCCTTTAAGCTGCTACCGTTTTCACTTTCCAAAATGTAAGTAATTATTTTTGAATATCCCATAGCTTTAGCTGCTCTTGCTGCTGCCGCATATAGAATACTGCAAGTGTTTTTTGTGCCAATAGTACATAGTCTGTTTACTTCAAGCGTTTTACCGTCGTCCAAATATCTACTAACAGGCCGTCCAACAATTACCACCCCAACAAGCCGCCCATTTTCAGAACAGCCAATAGAAAATTTATGCCCGGTAACAGCTTTATGATGTCGGTGGAAAAGATTAACAAAATCATTTGCCTTTTTCAGAGAAACAGGGGTAAGTTCTAACATCTTAATTCCCTCCAAGCCTGCCGTAAGCGTAAAAATGAGAGCTCCAATAACTGCTGTTTACGCTTGCATATTGGATTGGATTTCCGCAATGTATCATCATTCCGTTACCGACATAAATACCAACGTGAGATACAGGACTTCCGCTGTTGTATGTGCCCGTGAAGAAAATTATATCTCCCGGTTTTGCTTCCGTCGGTCTTACCGCAGTACATTGATTGAAAATGCCCTGTGCAGTAGTTCGGGACAGAGGATATACGCCGGAATTTTTGAATACCCAGCATACAAAGCCGGAACAATCGAAAGAGGTTGACGGACTTGAGCCGCCCCATACATACGGATAGCCTAAATACTTTTCAGCTTCCGTTATGAGCTTTCTGAAAGTTTCGTCCAAAAGTGCCGCACTCGGTATTTCATAATCGTTATACGGACTCTGTGTAACATTGGAATAAATATCATCAGCAAACAGATAATCACGGTTTCCCTTGCTTGCAAGATAGATATTATAAAGCTCCTGCTGGTCTGCATTTAAGGTTGTTGTAAAACCGCTGTTTGTGAGAGTAACATTTAATATTTTGTATGTGTAAGTGTTGCCCTCGCTGTCTGTTCGCTGCTCGCTCGTTTGGGTAATTCTCAAATGGTATTGAGTATTAAAAAGAGCGTCAAGCTCGTCCTCAATCTCATTTGCTTTGAAATCCTGATATACCGCTGTAAGATATGAAATAAGCTCGTAAGGATTATGGCCTATGCCCGCAACATTGTATCTGTATTCGTCATAGCCGGAATACTCGTTTTCAATGTTATCAATTCGATTTTGTAAATTCTGTTCAAGAGCTACATAATAATCTTCTGCTGCGTATATATCGTCGTCCTCTGCAAAGTAAGAGGAAACCATAAGAGAGCCGCCGCCCTGCGTACCCATAATAGAGCAAGATGTTAATACACTGCCAAGCCAAGCGAACAGAAGAAAGATAGCAAGTATAATTCCGAACACTGCTTTGTGCCGCCATACAAAAGCGGCAATCCTTGCCGTTACTGCCTTTGTATTCTGTGCTGCTTTTTTTGCTTTTTTCGCTGTCTGTTCGGCTCGCTTTGCTTTCTGATATTGTTTCTTTATACGCTGTTTCTGAATGAACTTTTTAACCTCTGACTTTTTAATTTCAGGGTGTTCTTTCAATGTCTTTTCGTATAAAGCCTTTATCTCTGCTTTCTCGGCTTTTTCCTGTAATCGTTGCGCCTTTTTTATAGGTGCGTTTTTTCTTTTTTGTGATAAATTCTTTTGCAACCTCATACTATGAGCTGCAAGTCGTTCCGCCTGTTCTTCGGTCTTGTGTGCCGCTTCAACAGAAGAATTTTCACGCTCAACCTCACGGATTTTGTTGTGTGCTTTTAATAAAACTCTGTTGCTTGCAAAGGTGGTTGAATTTTTAACAAAGGTGTATCGGTTATCACTTACCGGCTTTGCTTCATTCTCAAACTGTAACCGTGTCTTTGCCTTTTGTTTCTTTTCATCATACACACGCTGCCGCTTGATTTTGGTATTATGGGGAGCTTTCTTTTTGGCTTTTTCGGCCTTGTAATGCAGCCTTTCGGCTCGCTGCTCATATTTCTTTGTACGGTCAAACTGAAAATCCTCTTGCAGAGGAATTTCCTCGTCAAGATTTTCAGCATTTTCCGTTGTGTCCGATTTTTCTGTTTTTGCTGTTTCCGGCTCGGCACTCTGTTCTGATGAAACGCTCTGCGCTGCTTCATCTGCCTTTGTATGCTCCTTTTGGTACAGTCGGTTTTTATTTTTAGGCTTTATGCCTTTTTTCTCCTGTGTACCTTTCGGGGTTGTGTGTTCCTGTCGTCCCAGCTTAAAATCGGTGTTCTTTTCCACAATATCAAACGCTTGCTTGTTTTCGTGCATTGCGTCCTGAATATTGTATCTTTCGCCCTTTGGTGCAGAGGGAGGCATATCCGCCTGAATATCTTTTGTACCGTCAGGAATATCCGTCTGCATTTCTGTTGTTTCTGCCGTAAATTCCTCCGCTTTATGGTCTTTGGGAACGGAAGCATCATTATCTGCAGAAACAGAATTGTCATTGTCTGCCCGGAATTTTTCAGCCTGTTTTCTTTGCGTTCCTTTTACCGATTCTGCCGTTTTA
>JAZQCS010000130.1:0-18061 GCA_045546415.1 Clostridia bacterium
ATCCTGTTCAAACGAAAGGGCGTAAACGCGTTTCTCCTGAGCATATCGCATACCTGAAACAAAAACTGCTTTATTTTCACAAAAATTTTCTATAGTAGAAATATCTAAAATCATTACGGTAACCCCCTACCGACCCCAAAAACAAACTTACTTCTTAAATGTGTCAAAAAAAGTTCTGTAGGCTTTGTATGCCATATAAACATCCGCCTTTGAAGCAAGTTCAAAGGGAGCATGCATAGAAAGAAGAGCCACTCCGCTGTCAATAACATTGCAGTTAAGATTTGCAACAAACTGCGAAACGGTTCCGCCTCCACCGCCATCAACCTTTCCAAGCTCACCAAACTGCCATGTAACATTTCCTTCATTGAGCATATTGCGTATTTTACCCATCAGTTCAGCTGATGCATCGTTTGAACCGCTTTTACCTCTTGCCCCAACATATTTTTCCATAACAACTCCTCTGCCAAGATATGCAGAATTGCTTTTTTCATAAGGTCCGGGGAAAGACGGGTCAAATGCCGCTGCAACATCTGCAGAAATGCAATCGGTATCAGACAGACAGCGTCTGAGCATAAGCTCATTATATTCACCCTTTTGAAGAAGAATCATTTCAGCAAGGGTATTTGCGGTAAATTCGGACTGCATACCGGTGTTACCCATTGAACCGATTTCTTCTTTATCAGCCCATACGCAGACAGCTGTATATTCAGGAATGGAAACACAATCAAAAATTGCCTGCATTCCGGCATATGCGCACACTCTGTCATCCTGACCGTACCCGCCTACAATACTTCTGTCAAAACCGATATCACGAGCTTTTAAAGCAGGTACAGCTTCAAGCTCACTGCTTATGAAATCTTCCTCAACAATTCCGTATTTTTCGTTAAGAAGTTTTAAAATGCAAAGCTTAAGGGAATCCTCAGTTTTCTCGGTGGATGAACCAATTATAAGGTTAAGCTGTTCGCCCTCAATACCGGAAGAAAGAGATTTTCCCATCTGTTCTGATGCAAGATGAGGCAACAGGTCAGAAATTACAAGTGCAAAATCCTCACCGTCAACAGCTATGTCAACCTCTCCGTTTTTTGTAATCACTTTACCGTAAAGCCCAAGAGGAATTGCAGTCCACTGGTATTTTTTAATTCCTCCGTAATAGTGCGTTTTAAGATAGGCAATTTTTGAATCATCATAAAGCGGCATGGGTTTTAAATCAAGCCTGGGCGAATCAATGTGAGCCCCAAGCATATTAACACCTTTTTCAATGTCATTTTTTCCGATTACCGCAAGAATAAGGTTTTTTCCTCTGTTAACACAGTAAACCCTGTCACCGGGTTTCAATGTCTTAAAGCTGTCAAGGGGTTTAAAACCCTGTTTTTCCGCAAGCATAACACCCATTTCAACACATCTGCGCTCTGTGAGTGCAAAATTAAGAAAATCCTTATATCCCTCCGCAAACGAGAAAATAAGCTCCTTTTCTTTTTCGTCAACCTCTTCAAATGCATATTTTGCTTTATATTCAAGTTCCATATTTATTCCTCCATGTATAGTTTTTGATAGTTATTATAATAATCTTCAATTTTTTCAACATACTTTTTAGTTTCACCAAAGGGTATTTCTTCAGGTTCAACCCTGTCAGCCTGCCAGTTTGCAAGCCAGTCATCAACATTGCCGTACCCGGCATTGTATGCTGCCAATGCCGAAACATAGTCCCCTGAATACCTTTCAACAAGAAAGCTCAGATAGTAACAACCTATACGGATATTTGTATCCGGCTCGTAAAGTTTTTCAACAGAAAAGTTTTCAAGACCGATTTTACCCGCTATTTCCTCTGCAGTCTCAGGCATAAGCTGCATAAGACCTACAGCTCCCTTATCCGAAACAACCTCTTGCTTGAAATTGCTTTCAGCTTTAATAAGCGAATATACACGATACTTATCAAGACCGTATTCTTCCGAATATTTTTCTACAAACAGCGCATATTTTTCGGGATATATGCTCTGTTTTATATTTTTTATATTAAAAATTCCAATCAGCAACAGCAACAAAATAAGCATAGCCGACAGAATTTTTGCAAATCTTTTTTTATTAACAAGAACTATCAATAGCAATACCTCTTTAAAATTTCATTAATTTGACAAATAACTCTTTCACGGTTACCATCATTTACAACAGCTTCGTCGGTAATACCTATGTACTCTTCATCCGTCAGTTGAGAAGAAATGCGATTTTCTGCGGTTTCACGGTCAATTCCGTCGCGAATCATAATCCTTTGAAGCCGCAACTCTCTGTCAGAAACAACCGCAATTTTAAGGTCACATATTTCTTCAACTCCGGAATCCTTCAGAAGAGGTATATCAATTACAGTATTCCCGCCGGAAAGAGCTTGTTTTTTTATCTCCGTTATTATTGCAGGATGAGTAATACTGTTTAACAGCATACGCTTTTCACTATCCGCAAAAACAAGCCTGCCGAGAGCACGACGGTCAACTGCACCGTTACTGTCCACAAATTCTTCTCCGAAAGTGATTTTTATTTTCTCAATAAGATGTTTATCAGTATTCATAATTTCTTTCGCAATGGCATCGGCATCAACAATGCGAAAACCTTTTTCGGCAAAAATACCCGAAACAAAGCTTTTACCTGAACCGCTGCCTCCGGTTATGGCTATAATCATAAAAACACCTGTCTTTTTATTTGCATTCATACCAGCTGTATCCGGTTTCAACATTTGCCGTAAGAGGTACGCTGAGCTGTGCGGCATTTTCCATTTCCTCAAGCAGAAGTTTTTTTACCGATTCTGTTTCGGATTCATCTGCCTCAATAATAAGCTCATCGTGTACCTGAAGAATAAGCTTTGACTTAAATCCCTCTTCTTTAAGGCGTTTGTTTACTTTTACCATGGCAATTTTAATTATATCTGCCGCTGTACCCTGAATTGGGGTATTAAGAGCAACTCTCTGTCCGAAGCTCCGTTCAATAAATTTTGTGGATTTCAGTTCAGGAATATACCTTCTTCTGCCAAAAAGAGTGGTTACATATCCCTGGTTTGATGCTTTTTCTACAATGTCTGTCATATACGACTTTACACCGCAGTATTTTTCAAGATATCCGTCAATATATGCTTTTGCCTCTTTACGGCTGATTCCAAGATCAACTCCAAGAGCAAAATCACTTATTCCGTAAACTATACCGAAGTTAACAGCTTTTGCATTGCTTCGCATTGTAGAGGTCACCTCTTCCGGTTTTACCCCAAACACCTGAGAAGCGGTTATACGGTGAATATCTTCCCCGGTTTTAAATGCATTAATCATATTTTCATCATTTGCAATATGAGCAAGTACCCGGAGCTCAATCTGGGAATAGTCCGCATCAATAAGTACCTTCCCGGGGCCGGAAACAACAAACATTTTTCGTATTTCTCTGCCAAGGTCGTGGCGTACAGGAATGTTCTGTAAATTAGGTTCGGTTGAACTTATTCTGCCTGTAACCGTAACAGTCTGCATAAATTTAGAATGAATTTTACCGTCACGGCTGTCAATAACCTGCAATAGTCCGTCACAATAGGTAGATTTAAGCTTTGCAAGCATTCGGTATTCCTTAATGTGCGTAATAATAGGGTTTTCAGGCTCAAGCTTATCAAGAACATCGCTGTCTGTGGAATAACCGGTTTTTGTTTTTTTAATCACGGGAAGACCCAGCTTGTCAAACAAAACTTCTCCCAGCTGTTTTGTGGAGTTAATATTAAACTCTCCTCCCGCCCGGTCGTAAATTTCAGTAACAAGCTCCCTTATGCGTATATCAAGCAATTCGGAAAATTCCGCAAGGCGTTCTTTATCCACCTTAAAGCCTTCAATCTCCATTTCTGCAAGGGTTCGGGAAAGAGGAAGCTCAATTTCCTCAAGCAAATGCAGCTGCTCTCTTTTTTTTATTTCAGCAAGCTGATTTTCCTTTAAAGAAAACATTCCGCCAAGAAGCTGACAACCAATTTCACAAAGTTTTTCTCCGGGCAGTTCAAACAAAGTGTCCGCTTTCCTTCCCTTAGGGTTAAACTGTTCGGGGAGCTGCATATTCAGAAGAACATCTATATCATATTTACTGCGTGATGGCTCTAAAATATAAGCAGCAACTGCTGTATCAAAAACAATATTTTCAAGGGATATTCCATAGCCTGCAAGATACACAATTTCATCCTTGCAGTTATGGATAATTTTAGGTTGTTTGCTTTCAAAAACAGGTTTTAAATCCGCAACTGCAATTTCCGAAAGCAAGCCACCTGTCATATCAAAATAAAATCCTTTTTGTCTGTCGGATACGGAAACACCGACAGCTTCTGCACCAACTTTAAAAATGTATATTCCCAAAACCGAAGCTTTTTCAAGCTCTGCAAGAGCAGTTTTAAGCCCTGAAGCAGAATCAACATAAACACCCTCAAGAGAAACTGCCTCGTCAGGTACATCGCCGCCAAGATCAAGTTTTTTAAGCATTGCTGTAAACTCAAGTTCAATGAGCATATTACGGAATTTTTCGGCGTCAGGCTCTTTTCTGCGACAGGCTTCAATATCAAAATCAAGAGGAACCGTTTTGCATATTGTAGCAAGCTCACGGCTCATAAAGGCACTTTCTCTGCCGTTTTCAAGCTTTTCCTTTGTTTTACCTTTAATGTTTTCTATCTGTTCATAAATCCCTTCAAGAGAACCGAAATCTCTCAAAAGAGAATATGCTGTTTTTTCACCGATTCCTGCAACTCCGGGAATATTATCCGACGAGTCACCCATAAGACCCTTTGCATCAATAATGCGGTCAGGGGTAACTCCGAAACGATTAATTATTTCTTCACGGTCAATAATATCAGTTATCGTGTTCCCACCTTTTGTAGAAGTCAGAAAAATCCTTGAAGTATCGGTGGCAAGCTGAAGTGCATCCCGGTCACCTGTTACAATATCACACACAATACCACGGTTGTTGCACATTTCTGAGAGAGTTCCCAAAATATCATCAGCCTCAAATCCGGGCATTTCACAGATTTTTATGTTCATAGCCGAAAGCAGTTCCTTTAAAACCGGCATCTGCATTTTGAGCTCTTCGGGCATAGCGTGTCGTCCTGCCTTGTATTCCGGATATTTTTCATGTCTGAAGGTAGGATGCTTAACATCAAAAGCAACGCAGACGTAATCAGGATTCTCCCCTTCAAGATATTTCTGAAGAATATTCAGAAAACCGTACAGACCGTTTGTGAACATTCCTTTACTGTTTGTAAGCATTCTTACACCATAAAAGGCACGGTTTACTATGCTGTTGCCATCAACCACAAGCATCTTTTCCATGTTTATTTCTCCTTAAATAACATCGTCAACAATTCTGATTAAATCACTATGAATATCTTCAATTGAGCGTACATTTTCACCTGAAGTACATTCAACCTTATTGTATCCGCATATGTTTATTATATCCATTGCGTTTTCATAGGTTTCTTTAAGATATGAATAATCCGCCTCGTGTATATCTTTACCCTCTGTACCCGCTTTGTTGCGGCGGTTTTCCATAAGTCGTATGCTTACATCAACCGGCATATGTAAAAAAATCACAGCATCCGGCTTCGGAAGCCCCATTTTTGTAAACTCAAAATCGTAAAGCCATTCAATATATCGCTTCTTTTCTGCAGGATTTTTAATTTTACCTGCCTGATGAATAAGGTTAGAGGTAGTGTAACGGTCAGCAACAACTATACCGCCATTTTTATAAAACTCTTCCATTTCCTTTTTCCATGTGGCGTATCTGTCAACAGCATAAAAACTCGAAGCGGCATAGGGGTTAACGGAATTTGCATCCTTACCGAATTCGCCGGACAAATACATTTTTACAAGGGCTGAAGAATTGCTTTCGTAATTCGGAAATTCAAACCTTCGCGCATTAAAGCCCCTTTTCTGCAGAATTTCAAGCAAAAGTCTGCTTTGTGTCTCTTTTCCGCTGGAATCAAGACCTTCTATAACAATCAGTTTTCCCTGCATAGAAATTTCTCCGTTTCAAAATTATTTAGCTAAATACTTTTCAATTTTCTGCTGTCTTTTTCCGCAGCTCATTTTTCCTTCAGGGCAAGGACCGCTTATACAGGGCGGACCTGCAAGCTTGAAAAGTGTTGGTGCAACCTCCTTAACAAGAGCAGCCATAGCTTCAGCACATTCTCTTATTTCCCATTGCGCTCTTTCACAGCAACGGTGATGAAAAAAGTTCATAAGGCTTCTTGCATTGAGTGTTGCAACCATTTTTGTTTCGCAAGCATTCGGAAGAACATATCTCGCATCCTCAATTGCCATCTTCTCCGCTTTTTTCTCAGCTTCCTTTTCATCCATGCCGCCGGCTGTAAGAGTTTTAATATGTTTAGCTTTTAAAATATCCGCAAGAGCATTGTACTGCTCAAGGTCATCTGCCATTGCTTTATTGAAAATTTCAAGTGCTTCAGGATTATTTGCAATTTCAGGAGGTGTTACGAACTCAAATTTTCCTTCGTTTACATAACGCTGGGATTTTACAGAATAAGAGGCAATTCTATGCCTTGTAAACTGTGCAAGAAGGCTTCGGCTCACACCCTCAATGCCAAAAGTGAAGGTTACATGTTCAATAGGGCTTTCATGACCGAGAGAAAGAAGCATATTAAGAAATTTTTCGGTTTTTTCTTCATCAAGACCATCCATAATTCCGTCAATTGAGCTTGATGAATAGCAAAGCTTTGCCGCTGCAGCAATTATTTTTTCAGGGTCCGGGGTATGGGTTAAAAGTTCAACTTTAAGCATTTTTTGTTTCTCCCTTCTTTTTTCCGAAAAGCTTTTTCCATATAACCGTCAGCAGAAATTTTGGAAGTGCCATCATTCTGCCGATTCGTGCAGGCTGTTTAAGCAATCTGTAAAACCATTCAAGCCCAAGCTTTATGAAAATTTCCGGTGCTCTCTGCACTCTGCCGGCAATAACATCAAGTGTACCGCCAACACCCATTGCAAGATGGCACGAAAGCTCATCCCGGTGTGAATTTATCCAATTTTCCTGTTTGGGCGAGCCAAGGCAAACAAGGAGTAAATCCGGTTTTTTTTCATTTATTTCGGCAATAATTTCTTTTTCTCTTTTCTCATCAAAAAAGCCGTTTGCGGTTCCGCAAATATTAATTCCCGGAAACATTTCTTCAAGCTTTAATTTTGCTTCATCAGCAACTCCCGGAGCACTGCCGAAAAAATAGACACTTTTGTTAAGCTCAGGCAAAGCCTCAAGAAGCCTCATTACAAGGTCAAAGCCTGCTACCCTCTCCTTCAGCGGAGTACCCTGAATTTTAGCTGCATGAACAAGACCTATACCGTCAGCCGTACGCATATCGGCTTTGTTTATAATTTCACAGAACTCAGGGTTTTTATAGGCACTCATTACAATTTCGGAATTGGGAGTAAATACACAATGAAATCCATCCTCTTCAAGGAACCGTACTGCATTTTCAAAGGCGGCATTCATGTCAACTCGCGTTATATTTACTCCTAAAATATTAATAGATTCGGGTGTGTTCAAAACTACTCTCCTCCTTAAAAATGACAAAAATTCTCATTTAATTATTATATCACACTAAAGATGAAAAATCAACTTTTTTTACAATTAATTTAATTAAAATTTTAAAACTATTGAATTTGTTTTTTTATTGTGGTATAATCCTATGGTGACAGCATATATGTTATAAATTATACCGGAGGGTTTTTATGAGTAAATTACTTGGAGATAAGCAGTTTTACAAGCGTGTCCTTACAGTTTCTGTACCAATTATGATACAAAACGGTATTACAAATTTTGTTAATCTGCTTGATAATGTAATGGTGGGCAGAATCGGTACCGCAGAAATGAGCGGTGTTTCGATTGTCAACCAGATTCTTTTTGTTTTTATACTTTGTGTTTTCGGAGGCTGTGCAGGTGCAGGAATCTTCACTGCACAGTATTACGGCAACGGTGACAACGAAGGTGTACGGAATACAACCCGTTATAAGCTTTATGTGGCTTTTTTTCTTTTAATCGGAGGAATTGCGTTTTTACTTACCTTTGCAGAACCGCTTATTTCTCTGTTTCTGAGCAAGGATAGTGATCCCGGCTCTGTTGCAGTTGCGCTGGAAAACGGAAAAAACTATCTTTACATAATGCTTATAGGTCTTGTTCCTTCCGCAATGGTACAGGTTTATGCATCAACTCTCCGAGAAACCGGTGAAACGGTTATACCCATGAAGGCGGGAGCTGTTGCGGTTATTGTTAACCTTGTTTTTAACTACATTCTCATTTTTGACCATTTCGGGTTTAAAGGTCTTGGTGTTGCAGGCGCGGCAATAGCTACCGTTCTTTCAAGATTTGTTGAAATAACAATTATTCTTTTATGGGTACGCTCACATAAGGACAAAACCCCCTTCTTTAAAGGTCTTTACCGCTCATTGAAACTTCCGCGGGAGCTTGTTAAAACAGTTTCCGTAAAGGGACTTCCCCTCCTTGTAAACGAAGCATTATGGTCACTTGGTATGACTATGCTTCTTCAATGCTATTCTGTTCGCGGTCTTGAAGTTGTCGCAGCTGTAAACATTGCAAATGTAATTGCAAACATCTTTAACATTGTTTTCATAGCACTCGGAGATGCAATTGCAATAATAGTAGGTCAGCTGCTTGGTGCCGGAAAAATGAAAGAGGCTGAAGATACCGATACAAAGCTTTTGTTCTTCTCCACTGTTTTATGCTCATTTTTTGGTGCACTTTTGTTTTTCACCGCACCTTTGTTCCCTCTTATGTACAACACAGAACCTGAGGTAAGGGCACTTGCTACAACTTTCATAAGAGCAATCGGCTTATGTCTGCCCTTACACGCTTTCATTCACGGAACATATTTCACCCTCCGTTCAGGCGGCAAAACCTTCATTACCTTTATTTTTGACAGTGCGTATATGTGGGGTGTAACTGTTCTTATTGCTTTTTGTCTTACACGGTTTACTCTTCTCCCTATCAGTTTAATTTATATTATAGTTCAGGTTTCGGATATTATTAAAGCTTCCATTGGTTTAATTCTGCTCAAAAATAAAATCTGGATAAACAACATTGTTAACAATATATAAAAAAATCCCTTGTTTCAATCCTGAAACAAGGGATACTTTTATCTATAAACCAAGTAAAGCTTTAATGCCTATTATTACTAAAATTACACCGCCGAAAACCTCAGCCTTCGGTCCCAGGGCATCGCCAAACTTTCTGCCCAGAAGCATTGCTGAAGCTGTACAGAAAAATGTAGTAATACCAATTATTACCACGGCACTTATAATGTTAACAGAAAGTGAATTTTCACCTACACCAAAGCTTACGCCAACTGCAAATGCATCAATCGCTGTTGCAAAGGACTGAATAATAAGTATTTTTAAGGTAAACCTGTCGCATCGGTTTTCGTTATCACATTTTATACCATCGTAAATCATTTTTCCGCCAATATACCCAAGTATTGCAAAAGCAATTATCCCGGAAAAGCGTTCAACAAAGTCTGCAAACAAATTACCCGTAAAATAGCCTGCAAGGGTAAGCAAAAGCTGAAAACCGCCAAAGAAAAAAGGCATCAGGCAAAGCTTCTTTTTCTGGCAGGAATAAACCATTGAATTTGTCATGGAAACAGCCGCAGCATCCATACTGAGACCAAGCCCTATCAGAAAAATTTCAAAAATGCCCATTATTTATAAATCTCCACTTCTCTCGAAATTATATCATCAAAGGTTGTTGTAAAGCTGTAGTTCATAAGAAGTACATCTGTTACATTATATTCAGCTATAACTTCAGATATATCTCCACCAAAAGATCTGGGGTCAACCGCAACAATCCGTTCAAAACTGTGTGCAAGCCATGGCATAAAGGCGTTTGCATAGGAATCCTTAACAACCAGCACAATTCTGCCATTTTCAATACCTGTCTGCATATCAAGCAAAGGGTGGTCACCATTCATAAAAATTGTATATTTAGGAGCTTCACCGGTACCCGGTAAAACAAGAGTTTTTCCTTTATACCCTACAACTCCGCCATTTTCCCAGGCTTTTGCTTCAAAAAAAAGCGGCTCACCCTTTGAATAATAATAAATTGTATCAGGCTGATTTTCAAGGCTTGTTGCCTGGGCCTGGTTATAAAGAAATCCAAGAAAACCCTCTGCACCTTTTTCTTCAAATTCCGAAATGTCCGCGGAATCCAAACCTGCTGCGGCAGCAAACTGCTCATAGGCATAATAAGCTCCGAGGGTTGTCCAATGGTGGTCGGTGCGGAAATAAATATATTCTTCCTTATGTTCTTCCAATACAGAATAAACATCAACAGCCGTTACTCTTTTATCAACACCTGAATAAATAGCATTAATAGTTTCAAGCTGACTGTCCGAAAGTCCTTCATATTTTTCATCGGCAAACTCAATCTGAGTAGGAATTACCATGCTGTACAAACGGATATCTCCGGGCAGCTTTGATGCATAATGATTTACCATACCGATATATTTTTCACGACTTTCCGGTTTTTCAGCAAAAACCTCCATAACCCGGTCATCGGTCAACAGAAGGAGCTTTTCATTTGATGTATCCCCTGTTCCGAGGTCAGCATTAGCATTTATAATTTTACCGTAGGAATCCATACCTTTCAGCCCGGAAAACTTATTGGAAATTCCAATAAGCTCACCTCTGTATCCCACATTATCCGAAAGATAGCTTTCAAAATCCTGGCAGAAATCACCAAAAAAAATGTTTCCAAGGGAAGCGTCAGGCATAGCTGCCGGCTCACGGTTTTCCATAAGAACACTATCTGTATCCGCAGGCAGTAATATAAGAATACCGCAAAGCGCCATCATTATCAAAAAAGCTGAAACACTTAAAACTTTTCTCATTTACTAAACTCCTTTTAAAACCTGAAATACAAAAATGCGTTGTAGGACTGTCCCACAAGAAGTGCATAACAAAGAGCCATGCTTACAACTATAGCAGCCGCCGGAACAAATGTGCCTATAAACTTAATACTGCAAACCTTTTTGAAAAGAATCCTTAAAACAGGAGTTGAGCACAGAGCAAGAACCAGAATAAGCCATATATTGGAAACAAAAGTACTCTTCGCAACATAGTCAATCAGCGAGTTGCCGTATCCGCCAAAAGCACAAACAAAGAAGGATTTAAGCTTTGCAAAATCGGTAAAATAGAACAGAGCCCAACCCATTATAACAATTGCCATTGTGTATATATGACCAAGCCATGACGGAAGCTTTAAAATTGCACCGCCAAAAGCTTTTTTTTCAATTATCAGAAGTATTCCGTAGAATATTCCCCACAGGATAAAGTTCCAGCTTGCACCGTGCCAGAGACCGGTAAGCATCCAAACAACAAAAATATTAAAAATGTGTCTTTTACGGTTACCTCCAAGAGGAATATACACATAATCACGGAAAAATGTGCTGAGAGAAATGTGCCATCTTCTCCAGAAATCAGTAATGCTTGTTGCTATATAGGGATATTTAAAGTTTTCCATAAAGGTAAACCCAAAAAACCTACCCATACCGATAGCGAGGTCAGAATATCCCGAAAAATCAAAATATATCTGGAAAGTATACATAATAATACCAAGCCAGGCTGTGGCTACTGAGGACTCAGAAAGGTCACCCCCAAGCAATCGGTCAGCAACCTCACCTGCATTATTTGCCAGAACAACCTTTTTCATGAGACCCTGACAAAACCTTAATGCGCCATATTCAAAATCCTTAATCCGGACTTTTCTGTCATAAAGCTCTTTTTCAATATCAATATACCGAACAATGGGACCTGCAACAAGTTGAGGAAACATTGTAACGTAGCAAAGAAAATCGAGAAAGGATTTCTGAACTTTTATTTCTCCGCGATACAAATCAATTACATAAGTAAGGATTTGGAAAGTGTAAAAGGATATACCAAGAGGTAGTGCAAATCCCACAAAGCTTATATCTTTTCCAATCAGAGCACTTAAATTTTCAACAACAAAACCGCTGTATTTAAAAACCCCAAGAGAGCCAAGGGAAACAACAACAGCAACAACAAGTGCAGGTTTTTTCAGCCAGGCAAGCCCATTTACATTGTTGGATTTTTCAATAGCAAGACCGGCAAGGTAACCAAGATACGCTGTCAAGACAAGAAGAATAACAAGCTTTGGTTCACCCCACGCATAAAAGATAATTGATGCAATAACAAGAATAATGTTTTTATCTCTTACTGAAGGTAAAAGATTATAAGCAAGAATAACTAACGGTAAAAAAATACCAAGAAAAAGCAGGCTTGAAAAAACCATTATATCATACTCCTAAAAATCAATTACACATATCAAGGATAGACTGTCTTATACCTCCGGATGAAATTGCACCGGGATAGTTAATAAGAACAAGGTCAGTTGCCTCAACTTTATCACAAAAAGTTCTGATGTTGAATTTATTAAAGAACTTGTTGCCGAAACCATTAAACTTTCTGGGGTCAACTACATATACTCTTTTATAATTATTAAGAGCCCAGGTAGCAAAAGCATTGCCGTAGGATTCTTTAATAATTACACACACTTCATCTGAAGGTGCATCGGTATGGAACACGGTAACAGGACCGTCACCGCCTATAAATGCCATATATGATGCAGAAGAGGTGCTTACAGCATTAACCTTTCTCTGCATACGGGTCATATTCATATCCTCATAAACAGTACCAACTGTTGCATATTTCGGAATAAACCTCTCAACAGTTTCAGGTGTACCCCTGAGAATATTACCTGCTGTGCTTGCTCCTGCAAATCCTGCAAGAGAACCCACAAAACCGTAACCGGGCTTGTTTTCAAATTCAGAAAGTTCAGGGACTGCAATGCCCTTTACATTCATAAATTCGCGGTAAACATAATATGCTCCGCGCTGTGTCCAATGGTGGTCAGTTTTGAAATAAATATGTTCATCTGCGTGTTCCTGTAAAGCCTTAACGGCATTAACCGGAACAACGCTTTTGTCAAGCTGAGCATATATACTTTTAATGCCGGTTGTCTGGTCAACGGCAAGTCGGGACGGAGCATAGAACTCTGCAGCTGTGGGAACCGCAATGTTAAATACCTGCACATCCGGAACGGATGATGCAATAGCATTAACAACTCCGGCATAGTTTGCGGCACTTGTTTTTGTGATGGAAAGCATTTCCATACCAACACCGTCAACAACGGTAACACCGCCGCTGTAGGCAACGCTGTTTCCCGGAAGCCTGAAATTATTTCCCACAACAGTTGTTTCAAGTAAATCACGCTTATAATATACCTCAAATTTACCTGATGAATACACAGTAGCATTCTCCATTTTTTCAATCATGGAAGCGCTTATGTAAAGCTTGTCGTCGCGTACAAGAGAAGGTGAATCGAAAATATATTCGTTTTCATTTACCCATATGTTGTTTTTCTGGCTGATAACATAATGAACATTGTCATCCTTAACGCACACAAGCGCACTTATATCATCCTGCCATCCGAGAGAATAACCCATTTTGGGTAAAACATCATCGGCAGAAACAAATACATCTCCACCGTATTTAAAAGCTTTTTCGTCAAGCTTTGTCATTTTTCCGTTATTGTCCCATTCCTCTTTATCTCCGAAAAACATAAACTCCTTGTACTCAGTTTTAAGCTTTCCGTCAACATTCACTTTGGCATCGGAAATATCCCGAATCAGCTTTTCACCGATACACACAACGCCTTTGTAAAGAACCGGATAGTTTTTATAACCCTTTTTTTCACCGTTAACACCCACATAACCGTCTAACAGCTTAATTCTGTACTCATTCCCCTTTTTCTGACATACAATTTCAGATGTACCGGCATCCCATCCCATAGAAACACCGCACATAGGCAAAACATCGTCAACAGGTAAATATACCTCTCCCCTGAAGATAAAAGGTTCAACAGAAAGCTCACAGGTGGTACTTCCGATTTCACAAACCCTGCTTCCCTCTTTTACGGTTATTTTTTCCGAGCCTAAAACCGTAATAGCGGTGATAATAAGTATAACCGCTAAAACAAAGGCAAAAATCAAAGGTTTTTTAAAAGATTTTTTCATTACTATCATTCACTCCGTTATAAATATAATAAATCTGAAAGTTATACATACTCCAAAGTATTATATCACATCCCCTCAGGAATGTCAACCATTTTCGACATATTACACTTGTTTCCGATGCAGAATAAACCGACTGTTTCAACGCAAAATTTTTATTTAATTTTTAATTTTTTACTTTTTTTCAAAAAAAGCTCTTGACAAAGTTGCATTTATAATGTATAATATATTCTGTTGCTGATGTAGCTCAGTTGGTAGAGCGCATCCTTGGTAAGGATGAGGTCACGGGTTCGACTCCCGTCATTAGCTCCATTGCGGAACATTTTTATGTTCCGCTTTTTTTATACCAAAAAACACTTATGAAAATTTCATAAGTGTTTTTTACATTATTGGCGCAAGAAATTTAAGAACAAGCTGAATAATCCGTTTTATTTTCGGCAGACCGTTCACCTCTTCAAGCGTGACCTCATGAGATTTGGCGAAAATATCTTCAAAATCCTCTTTGATTTCGTTTACAATATGACCTCCATAAAATGCACAGCAATTTTCAAAATGAAGGTAAAGGCTGCGATAGTCAAGGTTTGCTGTGCCCACAATTGCCTGCTCATCATCACGGACAAACATTTTCGCGTGCATAAATCCGGGAGTGTATTCATAAATTTTCACACCTGCACGGAGTAATTCCGGATAGAAACTCCGGGTTATATAATGAGCATATTTTTTATCCGGAATACCCGGTACAACAATGCGGACATCCACTCCGCTTTTTGCTGCAATTGAAAGGCTTACAACCATTTCATAATCAATTATAAGATACGGTGATGCTATATATACATAATTTCTGGCGTGATATATCATATTAAAATAGCTGTTTTCCGAAACATTTTCAAAATCTGCAGGAGAATCCTCGTAAGGCTGAACAAAAAAATCTTCTTTATGCTTTTCTGTAGGTGCATATTTACTGTAATCGTTACTTGGCGCAACGCTTAAATATTCCCACATTTTCAGAAAAGATGCAGTGAGCGAAAATACTCCATACCCTTTGAGCATTACAGCTGTATCCTTCCAATGACCAACCTTAGAATTTATGTTTATATATTCATCTGCCAGGTTGATTCCTCCTGTAAAGCCCGTGTTTCCGTCAATTACGCATATTTTTCTGTGGTCACGATGGTTCAGAAATGTATATTCAGAAATAATCGGTGTAAATCGTATTGGATTGAAGCAATAACATTTTATACCATTTTTTCTGCAGGTTTTAACAAAAGCTTCCGAAACATGAAACATTGTTCCAAAAGCGTCATATATAAGACGGACATCTACCCCCTGCGCAGACTTGCGTTTTAAAATTTCATAAATTTCATTCCACATTTTCCCTTCTTTTATTATGAAATATTCCATAAAAATGAATTTTTCAGCTTTTTCAAGTTCAATTTTGAGCTGTTCAAAAAAAGCTTCGCCACAAGGTAAATATTCAGCCTTGGTGTTACCAAAAACGGGAGCCTGAGCATATTTGAAAAGATATTTTGCACTTGCTTTTTCACCGCCCGAAAGCAAATCCGGGTCAACAAATTCCGAGCTTACCTTCTCCATTGCAGATTTCATTTTTTCATTTGCAACAGATATTTGCTTAAGCTTTCGTTTTGTAATTTTTCTGTCACCCCACAACAGATAAATAACCGAGCCGATTACCGGTAAAAGTGAAAGAACACAAATCCACATAAGCTTGTACATAGGGTTCAGGTCACTTTTTGAAAGTATGGAAACACCCAAAAGAATATTAACCGCAAGAGTCAGATTGTATATAGCTCCGGCATCGTTAACATAGGTTATAAGTGCCATTATGCCCATCACCTGAAGAATTATAAGTGTACTTATTTTCACAGTACGGTTCCCTAAAAATTTTCTTATGAAGCTCATAACAGCACCTCCTTTTTGAAGCATTTTCATTTTCGTAATATTGTACCATAAATATTTTTTTATGTCAAGAACTCATTGACTTTTTTTTATAAATGTAGTATAATACTTATTAATATTTAAAAGGAGATGTAATATAAAATGGCAAAGGGTAAAATTGAAGTAAACACCGAAAATATATTTCCGGTTATAAAAAAATGGCTTTATTCCGATAAAGATATTTTCATCCGTGAGCTTATTTCAAATGGTTGTGACGCTGTTGCAAAGCTTAAAAAGCTTTCAGGTATGGGTCAGGCAAATGTTTCTCCGGACGAGGAATATAAGGTTACCGTAAAGGTTGATAAGGCAGGCAAAAAGCTTATTTTTTCCGATAACGGTATCGGTATGACCTCGGATGAGGTTGAAAAATACATTGCTCAGGTTGCTTTTTCAGGTGCAGCAGAGTTTCTCGAAAAATATAAAGACGAAGCAGACAGCGGAAGCAACAACATAATCGGCCATTTCGGTCTTGGTTTTTATTCCGCATTTATGGTGTCCGATATGGTAGAAATTGAGACACTTTCTTTTGATGAAAATGCAAAGCCTGTTCATTGGACCTGCGACGGCGGTACAGAATACACAATTGAAGAAGGTACAAAAACAACCCGCGGTACCGATATCATCCTGAATATCAACGCTGAAAGCGAAGAATTTCTCGAATATTCAAAGGTTATGGAAATAGTTAATAAATACTGCTATTTTCTTCCTACAAATATTTATGTTGAAGATTTATCGGCTGAGAAAAAAGAGGACAACATCCCCTCTCCGGTAAACGACACAAACCCTCTGTGGCTTAAAAACCCTTCGGAATGTACCGAAGAAGAATATAAAGAGTTTTACCATAAAGTTTTCTTCGATTTCAACGAACCGCTGTTCTGGATACATTTAAATATAGATTTTCCATTTAACCTTAAAGGTATTCTTTATTTTCCTAAGCTTAACCACGAGCTTAAAGGTGCAGAGGGTCAGGTAAAGCTTTATAACAATCAGGTCTTTGTTGCAGATAACTTAAAAGAGGTCATTCCCGAATATCTGCTTTTACTTAAAGGCTGTATTGATTGCCCTGATATTCCCCTTAACGTATCACGAAGCTTTCTTCAGAACGACGGTTTTGTAAATAAAATTTCGGCTCACATAACAAAAAAGGTTGCTGATAAGCTTAACGGACTGTTTAACACAGAAAGAGAAAAATATGAAGGCTATTGGGATGATATAGGACCTTTTATTAAATACGGCTGTATGAGAGATGAAAGCTTTTACGATAAAGTAAAAGAAAGTATTCTGTTTAAAACAACAGATGGCACTTATGTTACTCAGGCTGAATATCTTGCCGAAAAGGAAGAAAAAATTCTTTATTATTCAAGCAATCCCGATACACAGGCAAGCTACATTGAAATGTTCAAGGCTCAGGATATAACCGTTCTTGACCTTCCCTATGCAATTGATACTCATTTTATTTCATTTATCGAGTATAAAAATACAGGTGTTAAGTTTGAACGAATTGATTCTGCGGCAGATACTGTTATGAGCGTAAATGACGATGCTGATGATTCTTCAAAAAATGAAATTATAGAATTGTTCAAACAGCATATAACAGAAGAGAACCTGAAAATTGAAGCTACAATGCTTAAAAACGATGAGCTTTCCGCTGTGCTTACTCTTTCCGAGCAATCCAGAAGAATGCAGGAAATGGCTTCCATGTTTGGTGGAATGGAAAATCAGTTTAAAAATGAGTATACACTTACCGTAAACACCGCCTCCCCCATTATACGCAAGCTTCTTGTGAACAAGGATAATGCCGAACTTATTGTTAAATATGTTTATGACCTTGCTTCAATTGCTCTTGGTCCTTTAAGCCGTGAAAGAATGACCGAGTTTTTAAAACGCGCAAACGAAATTGCCGCAAAAATTTAAGCCTGACAAATTGTTACACCGCATTACATTCTGTAATGCGGTGTTTTTTTTGAGATCCTTCGCTTCGCTCAGGATGACAGAATGGAAATG
>JAZQCS010000131.1:0-4636 GCA_045546415.1 Clostridia bacterium
GCATCCTGAAATCGAAATTTTTGTATGAATTTCAAGGCGAAAAATGCACATAATCCTGACGGATATGAGCATTTTTTAACACAGAAATTCGACAAAAAGACGATTTTCAGGACAATACTTCCTTATCTGGCTGTGGCGAAAACGAGTACCTCTTAATTTATTTTGATGTGATTTCAAATTCGTCACCGCTTGCATCAACCTTAACGGATTTTTTTACTTTGCCTGTTATAACAAGCTCTGCAACCTTATCTTCAATGAACCGTGTAATTGTCCTGCGAAGAGGACGGGCGCCGTATGCCGGTTCATAGCCCTTTTCAAGAACAAGGGCTTTTGCGGTGTCGGTAACCTCAAGAGTAATACCCTTGAATTCAAGACCTTTTTCAAGCTCCTTAAGCTGAAGAGAAACAATTTCAAGAAGCTCTTCTTTTGTAAGAGGAAGAAATTCGATTATTTCATCAACACGGTTTAAAAATTCGGGTCGGAACAGCTCTTTTAACGCCTTATCATATCTTGTGCCGGAATTATCAAGACCGCCAAAACCAACAAGACCTGTTTTTGTGTTGCTGCCGGCATTTGATGTCATAATAACAACGGTGTTTTCAAAGTTAACTGTTCTGCCGTGACTATCGGTAATTCTGCCGTCATCAAGGACCTGAAGAAGTGTATTAAACACATCCTCGTGAGCTTTTTCAATTTCGTCAAGAAGAATGATGGAATAGGGGTTGCGGCGAACTTTTTCGGTAAGCTGACCTGCCTCATCATAGCCTACATATCCGGGAGGTGAACCTATAAGCTTTGAAACAGAATGTTTTTCCATATATTCTGACATATCAAGGCGTATAAGAGCCTCTTCGGAACCGAACATATTCTCGGCAAGGGCTTTTACAAGCTCGGTTTTACCTACTCCGGTAGGACCTACAAATATAAATGATACCGGGCGCTTTGAAACACTTACATCTGCGCGTTTACGACGGACAGCCCGGGCAACAAGGTCAATTGCATTGTTCTGACCTATAACACGCTGATGTAAAAGCTCCTCAAGGTTTATAAGCTTTGTGCTGTCTACCTTTGTAAGACTCTTAACGGGGATTTTTGTCCAGCTTTCAATTACCTGGGCAACATCCTCAACAGTAACCGGTTTGTGGTAACAGGTTTTCTCAAGCTCCGCAATTTTTTCCTGAAGCTGACATTCTTCTATCTTTAAATTGGCAGCCTTCTGATAATCCTCTATAGAATCGGTCTGTACAGCATTTTCTTTATCCTGCTGAATTTCTTTAAGCTTATCCTTTAAATCAAAAAGTTCAATAAGCTCGGTGTTTTCAAGGTTAACCTTTGAACCGGCCTCGTCAATAACATCAATTGCCTTGTCGGGAAGAAAGCGGTCGTGGATATAACGCTCTGAAAGACGGACCGCATTTTCCACAACCTCATCGGATATGGAAACCTTGTGGTAATCCTCGTAATATTTTTTAATTCCGCCTAAAATTTCAATGCTTTCCTCAATTGTAGGTTCATCAACGGGAACGGGCTGGAACCTTCTTTCAAGAGCGGCATCCTTTTCGATGAATTTGCGGTATTCTGCCGTTGTTGTTGCACCTATAACCTGAATTTCACCTCTTGCAAGGGAAGGCTTAAGAATGTTTGCGGCGTTCATTGCACCTTCAGCATCACCTGCGCCAACAATGTTGTGAATTTCATCAATTACAAGAATTATATTGCCAAGCTTTTTGGTTTCTTCAATGAGAGCTTTGAGCCTTGCTTCAAACTGACCGCGGAACTGAGTGCCGGCAACAAGTGCTGCAAAATCAATGAGGTATATTTCCATTCCGTGAAGCTTTTCGGGAACCTGTTTTTCCACAATCCTCATAGCAAGACCTTCGGCTATTGCGGTTTTACCAACACCGGGGTCACCAAGAAGAATAGGGTTGTTTTTAGTTCTTCTGTTAAGAATTTGAATTACACGGTTAATTTCCTTGTTTCTGCCTATAACTCTGTCAACGCCGCCTTCTTTTGCTTTGTTAGTAAGATTAGTACCATAGGTTTCCAGATTTTTGCGTTTTTTATCAACCTTTTCTTTTTTATCAGTCTTTTCGGTTTTTTTAGAACCGGGTTTTTCATCTTCGTCTTTTTCCTCATCGGCACCGGCTTTAGCAAACATTTTCGAGATAATATCAAAAGGATTTCGTTTTTCTTTTGCACCATCTTCGTTATCTTCAGAATCTGCAGAAAAGCCTTCAAACTGTGCCATAAGTGCCTCCGGGTCTTCCATCATTTCCATTAAGCCGTTTTCAAGCTCATCCACATTATCCTCAGTAATACCCATTCTTTCAAGCATTGTGGATATCTGAGGGTTATTCATTGCTCTTGCACATGAAAGACAAAGTCCTTCCATGTTTTTTCCGTCCAGGGTTGAAGAGAAAAACACGGCAGGTTTTTGTTTACATCTGCTGCAAAGCATATTATCATTCATTTTAATTTCCTCCTTCCGGAAAGCTTATGTTTAACATTATAGCATAAACTGAAAATTAATGCAATAGGCTAATATGTAAATTTTTTGTAAAAGAAAGTAATATTGTGTAATAAAAATGCTGATTTAAAATATATATGTTCCGAGGAGAGTGTTTATTTTGAATTTTTATATCAAATTACTTTTACTTGCAGTTTTTTGTTTTATTACCTTTTCAGGTTGTTTTGCTCAGAAAAATGTACAGCAGAATGTACAGGAAATAACCAATGTTCAGAATGAAACAAAAGCAGTAATTCCTCTTGAAGGACTCAGTAACGAATGCATCGGATGGGGAATAAAAAAGAATGTAAATGCACCGCCTGATGTACCCTCTGCAGTTAAATTAATGCTTGAAAAATATGACGGAATATATCTTGGAGACACAAATGAAAAGAAAATATATCTCACTTTTGATGAAGGATATGAAAACGGGCATACGGCAGATATTCTTGATACCCTCAAAAAAAACAAAGTAAAAGCGGCTTTTTTTATTACCGGAGATTACATTGACCGGGAACCTGACCTCGTGAAAAGAATGGCAGAGGAAGGACATATAATAGGAAATCATACCGAAAACCATCCATCCTTGCCGGAGCTTTCCGAAAAAGAAATTGAGGATGAAATAAATACATTAAGCGACAAGGTTGAGAAGCTTTGCGGAGTTAAAATGAAATATGTAAGACCGCCCAAAGGGGAATACAGCGAAAAAGTTCTTGCAAAGCTTTCAAATATGGGTTATAAAACCGTTTTCTGGAGCTTTGCCTATATGGATTGGGATGTAACTGTTAACAGAGGGGGAAAATATGCCTTTGATATGATTAATCCCTATCTTGACGAAGGAGCGGTATTCCTTCTTCATGCTGTTTCAGCTGATAATGCAGATGGTCTTGATTTATTTATAAAAAATGCAATTGCAGAGGGATACGAATTTTGTTCTCTTGATGAAATAAAAACGGATTTTGTATAAAATATACAAAAATGGCTTTTTTTATATAAAATAAGTTTTGAAATTATTAAATATATACTTGTATATTTTGGATTTTAGTGTTATAATGATATGGATGGATGGATTATACAATGACCGTGCTATATGCTTTGGTCAGAAAGAAAAGAGGTAATTTTGATGGGTAAATTTTTCGGAACTGATGGTGTTCGCGGTATTGCAAACACCGAGCTTACCTGTGAGCTTGCCTTTAAGCTTGGCAGGTATGGTGCCTATGTATTAACAAGGCACTCGGAGGGAAAAAACACTAAAATTTTAGTAGGAAAAGATACCAGAATATCAGGTGATATGCTTGAAAATGCTTTGATAAGCGGTATTCTTTCTACCGGCGCCGATGCAATTTCCGTGGGAGAAATTCCCACTCCTGCAATTGCGTATCTTACAAGAAAATACGGGGCGGATGCCGGTGTAGTTATTTCCGCATCCCATAATTCCTTTGAGTATAACGGAATTAAGTTCTTCAATAAGGACGGGTTTAAGCTCAGTGATGAAATTGAAGAGGAAATTGAAAGCTACATTTTAGGTGTTAATGAAATTGATGAGGTAATTGAAGGGGCAGGCTTAGGCAGACTTTCCCATAACAGCGATAAAGCAATTGAAGATTATGTTGATTTTGCTGTTTCAACTGCATTTGCTGATTTTTCAGGGGTTAAAATTGCCATTGATTGTGCCAATGGTGCATCCTTCAGAACTGCTCCCATGGCATTTGAAAAGCTGGGGGCGAAGGTTTACACATCATTTAATACGCCTGACGGTATAAATATTAACAATGATTGCGGTTCAACCCATATTGAAAAATTACAGCAGTTTGTAGTTGAAACAGGTGCTGATATAGGTTTTGCATATGACGGAGATGCAGACAGACTCATAAGTGTTGATGAACTCGGAAATGTTGTTGACGGTGATGTTATAATGGGTCTTATTGCAATGCATCTTAAAGAAAAAGGTGAGCTTACACAAAATCTTCTTGTTGGTACCGTTATGAGCAACCTTGGACTTATTCTTTCATGCAGGAAAAAAGGCATTGAGGTTTTGCAGACAAAGGTGGGGGACAGATATGTCCTTGAGGAAATGATTAAAACCGGTGCTTGTCTCGGCGGAGAACAGTCAGGGCATATTATACTCTT
>JAZQCS010000132.1:0-21839 GCA_045546415.1 Clostridia bacterium
TTATGGAAGTAGGTAAGAAATACTTCGAAGAACTCATCGATAAAATGAAAGAAGAGAAGGGTGTTACTCAGGACGTTGATCTTACCGCTGACGATCTTAAAGAGCTCGCTGCTCAGTTTAAAGCTGAATATAAATCAAAAATCGGTAAAGATTTCCCCGCAGATCCCAAAGAACAGCTCATGGGTGCTGTTGAAGCTGTATTCCGTTCATGGGACAACCCCAGAGCAAACGTTTACCGTCGTGACAACGATATTCCTTATTCATGGGGTACCGCTGTTAACGTACAGATGATGGCTTTCGGTAACATGGGTGACGATTGCGGTACCGGTGTTGCTTTCACAAGAGACCCCGCTACAGGCGAACCCGGACTTATGGGTGAATTCCTTGTAAACGCTCAGGGTGAAGACGTTGTTGCAGGCGTTAGAACTCCCATGCCCATCGCTGAAATGGCTGAAAAGTTCCCCGAAGCTTTCGAACATTTCAACAAAGTTTGTAAAATTCTTGAAGACCATTACCGCGATATGCAGGATATGGAATTCACTATTGAAAACAAGAAGCTTTATATGCTTCAGACAAGAAACGGTAAGAGAACAGCTAAGGCTGCACTTAAGATTGCTTGTGACCTTGTAGATGAAGGCATGATCGATAAAAAGCAGGCTGTTGCTATGATCGACCCCAGAAACCTTGACACACTTCTTCATCCTCAGTTTGATGCTAAGGCTCTTAAGGCTGCTACTCCTATGGGCAGAGGTCTTGGTGCATCTCCCGGTGCTGCTTGCGGTAAAATCGTATTTACTGCTGAAGATGCTGAAAGCTGGAACAACAGAGGCGAAAAGGTAGTTCTTGTTCGTCTTGAAACATCTCCTGAAGATATCACAGGTATGAAGGCTTCTCAGGGTATTCTTACTGTTCGTGGCGGTATGACATCTCACGCTGCCGTTGTTGCCCGTGGTATGGGTACTTGCTGTGTATCCGGTTGCGGTGACATCAATATGGACGAAGAAAACAAGAAGTTCACTCTTGGCGGTAAAACATTTGTTGAAGGTGATTTCATCTCCATCGACGGTTCTACCGGTAACATTTACGACGGTATCATCCCCACAGTTGACGCTGAAATCGCAGGCGAGTTCGGCAGAATTATGGCTTGGGCTGATGAATTCAGAACACTTAAGGTTAGAACAAATGCTGATACTCCTGCTGATGCTAAGAAGGCTAAAGAGCTTGGTGCCGAAGGTATCGGTCTTTGCCGTACAGAGCATATGTTCTTTGAAGCTGACAGAATCGCTGCATTCCGTGAAATGATTTGTGCTGATACTGTAGAAGCAAGAGAAGCTGCTCTTGAAAAGATTCTTCCTTACCAGCAGGGCGACTTCGAAGCTCTTTACGAGGCTCTTGAAGGACATCCCGTAACCATCAGATTCCTTGATCCTCCTCTTCATGAATTCGTTCCCACAGAAGAAGCTGATATCAAGGCTCTTGCTGATGCTCAGGGCAAGTCTGTTGAAGACATCAAGGCTATCATTACTTCTCTTCATGAGTTCAACCCCATGATGGGTCACCGTGGTTGCCGTCTTGCAGTAACATATCCTGAAATTGCAAAAATGCAGACCAGAGCTGTTATCCGTGCAGCTATCAATGTTAAGAAGGCTCATCCCGACTGGACAATCGTTCCTGAAATTATGATTCCCCTTGTTGGCGATATTAAAGAGCTTAAGTTTGTTAAGAACGATGTAGTAGCTACTGCTGATGAAGAAATCGCAGCTGCAGGCATCGACCTTAAGTACGAAGTTGGTACAATGATCGAAATTCCCAGAGCTGCTCTTACAGCTGACGACATCGCTAAAGAAGCTGAATTCTTCTGCTTCGGTACCAATGACCTTACTCAGATGACTTACGGTTTCTCCCGTGACGACGCAGGTAAGTTCCTTGATGCATACTACGATGCTAAGATTTTCGAAAATGACCCCTTCGCTAAGCTTGACCAGACAGGTGTTGGTAAGCTTATGGAACTTGCAGTTACTCTTGGTAAGAAGGTTCGTCCTGAAATGCACTGCGGTATCTGCGGTGAGCACGGCGGCGACCCCGTTTCCGTTGAGTTCTGCCACAAGATCGGTCTTGACTATGTATCTTGTTCTCCTTTCCGTGTGCCGATTGCTCGTCTTGCAGCTGCACAGGCTAAGATTAAAGAAATGTAATTAAACACATTAATATCCCCCTGCTTTATGGTAGGGGGATATATTTAAAATAAGGTGATAAAAATGTTTGAAGAATATAAATTTAAAGTAGATACTCATTGTCACAGTAATCCCGCAAGCGGATGTAGTGAGTTTAAACCCGAAGAGGTTGTAAGAAGATATAAAGCCATAGGGTTTGACGGAATTGTACTTACCAACCATTTTTATGCTTGCGACAGGGTCAGGGAAAATAGTGACGAGTTCGTGAAATGGTGGCTGGAGGATTATTATAAAGCAGTAGCTGAAGGTGAAAAGCTTGGCATAAAGGTTTTTCTCGGAATGGAAATCCGTTTCAGCAATGTAAATAACAACGACTATCTCGTTTACGGTATTGATGAAACAGATGTGAAAGAAACTCTTGAATATCTTGAAACCGATATCGAAACTTTTTATAAAAATTTCAAGAACGAAAAAAATGTAATTTTTCAGGCACATCCCTGCAGAAAGGGCATGGCAGAGGTTGACCCCGAATTTCTTGACGGATACGAGGTTTTTAATATGCACCCCAACCATAATCAAAGTGTGCCTATGGCAAGATTACTTATGAATAAAAAAGAAGGTCTCCTTATGTGTGGCGGAACGGATTTTCACCATGCCGGTCACGAGGGGTCCATTGCAACCTGCGTAAAAGAAATGCCGGAGAACTCGTTTGATGTTGCCGCGATTCTGAAAAAACAGGATTTTGTGTTTAATTTAAGGGGTAGTATAATTATACCTTAATATGTAAAAAACAACCCCGAGGTGAGGTTATGAAAAATAAAATAAAAACAGCTGTTTTTGATATAATCTGTATTGTTCTTGGGTCTCTTATTCTGTCTGTTGCAATAAATGTTTTTCTTGTACCTAATGAAATTGCGGCAGGAGGAGTCAGCGGCATTGCAACGGTGCTGTACCTTGTTTTCAGGGTGCCCCTTTCGGTAACCGTGCTTGTTTTAAACGCCTTACTTTTTGTGGGTGGATTTACGATTTTAGGTAAATGGGAGCTTGTAAAAAGCTTGCTGGGAGTGGTGTTTTTGTCGGTTTTCCTTGAGGTGACAAAAATACTTCCGGTTTATACTGATGATTTGCTTATGTCGGCTGTTTTCGGTGGTACTGTAAGCGGTCTGGGAATAGGAATTACCGTATCCCGTGGGGCATCAACCGGCGGAAGCGATATGCTTGCACTTATGGTTTGCCGCAAGCTAAAACACCTTTCGGTGGCAACAGTGATTTTGCTGGCTGATGCTGCGGTGATTCTTATTTCGGGCTTTGCGTTTTCAAGTGTTACTATAATGCTTTATGCCACAGTAACAGTTTATATCGCAGCCAAGGTTACCGATTATGTTTCGCTTTTCGGTAAAAATGAGAAGCAGATTCAGATTGTATCGGACAAGGCTGAACTCATATCGGAAAAAATAATGGAGGTTCTGCAGCGGGGAACAACCGGCTATTACACAAAAGGAATGTACACGGGCGTTGACAGAATAACAATACATTGCATTGTAAATAAAAGAGAGGTTTACAGAGTTGTAGGCATAGTAAAGGAAATTGATGCAAATGCCTTTGTAACCATTGGAGATGTTCGTGAGGTAATAGGTGAAGGCTTTAAAGAGATGGGGGGATAATATGAAAACCTATGTGATTTTTCTTGATGTTGACGGTACTTTGGTAGATTGGTCATATATACCTACTCAGCGTGTGACAGAGGCTATTGTAAAAGCACAAAAGGCAGGACACAAAATATTTATAAACAGTGCAAGGCAGAAACGAACTGTTCCTCAGCCAATCAAGGATATAATCACACCTGACGGCTATGTTTGCACAACAGGGCAGTATGTTGAAGCTGAAGATAAACTTTTGCAGAATGTGGCACTTTCTCCGGAGGTTGCCAAGCTTGGTATTGATATAATAAAGAGAAAAAAATATTCCTGCAATATAACACTTAATGAGTATGAAATACCTTCTGATAAGGGTGTTTTTGATGAAGAACTTGCAATGAAAGAAGCAGAAGCCGGGAGAATTGTCAAATTCGGTATAAGAGAAACCCTGGATGATGAGGCGGTGGAACTGCTTGGAAAACATCTTGTGTTGTATCAGTATACTCCCGATTGGTGCGAAACAGCGCTCAGAGGCTTTGACAAAGGAAAGGGAATAAAGCTTGTTATGGATTATTACGGACTTGATATGAGCCAAAGTATAGCCATCGGAGACAGCGCAAACGATATGGAAATGATACAGGCGGCAGGAATTGGAGTGGCTATGGGTAACGCTGACCCGAAACTGAAAGCTGTTGCGGATTATGTGACAGACGACTTGGCTGACGATGGAGTTGCCACGGCACTTGAAAAACTACTTGGAATTTAAGGTGATAAAATGAAAAAGATTGAAGGAAAGTGTGCGGTTTTTCTTGATATTGACGGAACTATTACATATAGAAACCCCATACCCTCAGCCCGTGTAATTGAAACATTGCAAAAGGTACAAAGGGCGGGAAACAAGGTTATTCTTAACACCGGAAGAGGCTACGGCAATATTCATGCCGATATGCTTGAAGCCGTAAAACCCGATATGGTTATAAGTGCAATGGGGCAATACATTGTGTCAAATGGTGAGGTTGTAAGAAGTGTAACCTTTACTGAGGAAATGAAAAAGCTTGCTCTGGATACTGCTGAAAAAAATGGTTTTGGCGGATTCATTGAAGGAACGGAAAGTATTTATTCCGTAGCTTACGGTCCGGTTGAACCGTGGAAGGTTGATTTATCATCATTGGTAAACGCGGAGGAGATACCTCCTGAAAAAATGCTTAAGCTGTGCTGTGTAGGGCAAGCTGATGCCGGAACAATCGGAAGCCTTGAAAAATTTTTTAATATATATCAGCACAAGGTTTATTTTGAAAGTGCAATAAAAGGCTACAGCAAAGCTGAAGGTATGCTTTTTGCGGCAAATTTACTGAATATTCCTAAATCAAACTGCATTGCGGTGGGTGACAGCCCCAACGATATGGAAATGATTCAGGCGGCTGGAATAGGAGTTGCTATGGGAAATGCAACAGAAGAATTGAAAAACGCGGCAGATATTGTTACCAAATCCAATGCCGAGGATGGAGTTGCAGTAATTCTTGAACAGCTCCTTGAAATATAGTGGTGTTTTTTTGTGGATTTGATGGTAAATATTGTGTTTTTGCTCTTATATTCTTGAAAAACACCGCGAAATAGTATATCATATAACTGAAGAAATTTTGCCGAAAGGATTATTTATATGAAAAAACAGATAGCTTGCTTATTGGTGTTTGCAATGTGCATAAGCTTTTTATGTCAATCGGTTTGTGCTATGGGTTCAGATATCACGGAAACGGTCGTTCAGGATTTTTCATCCTCTGAGCTTGACGGAATGTATTGGGCAATGGGCGGTGCCGGAGCGATTGTTGACGGAAAATACACCCACGACCCGGAGACAGCTGCGTCGCTTACAAACTTTAATTTTCACTATGCTTTTCACAGCGACGATTATGCCGATTATAATTTTGACCTGAAGAGTAACCCGCCGGCAAATGCGGCAAATCATACTGCGGTTTTTGTAGGACTTCGCCTTGAAGGAAACACTCGTATGCCCACAAGTAATAAGGGAGTGTGGCTGACCTTTGCCAATAATAAAATTGGTCTCAGAACAGATGCCTGGGCGAAAATTCAGACTATGGAAATTCCGTATTCCTTTGAAACAGAACGAAGAGTTTATTTGAGAGATAATCAGAAAACCAATACTATTCGAATTTATGTTGACAATGACAAAGGCGTTAAAACTTTGGTTGCTAATGTTGTCATAACAGGAAAAACACAGAAGCTGTACGGTGTATCTACATCAGGAACGCCTTATGCTACAAATGTATCTGATGAAGAAACTCCAAGAGGCGGTTTTGTTAAGATATGGACTCATCACATAACGAATTTTACTGTGGATAACATTGAAACAGTCCGCAGACCATACACTCCCAAATATGTAAAAGCTGACCCTCTTCTCAGAAGAGATACTTACAGTGATACATGGGTGGCAACCGATGACCTTGAGAGGGCAATGCCCATCTATGAAGAGGTTGGCAGCCCTGAAGATAAAAAAATAGGCATATTTTATTTCCTTTGGCACAGAAACGAGGAGGAAAATGCTGAAAACGGAAGAACCTTGTACGACCACTATCAGGCATATCTTGACGGTGGTCTGGAAAATGTTCTGGATGTTATGAAACAGGGAGAGCTGGGTCTCGGTCATTACTGGGCACAGCCGGAATTCGGTTACTATCTTACCCGTGACGAGTGGGTAATAAGGAAACACGCCAATATGCTTACCCAGGCGGGAGTAGACTTTTTGTTCTTTGATAACACAAACGGAAGCAACTTTTACATAAGCGGAACAAAGAAAATCTGTGAGGTGTTCCGCAAAATGCGTGATGAGGGACAGGATACTCCGCAGATAGTTTTCTGTATGGGTGATAACTCTCAGCGTACATATAAACAATTCGGTGAATTCTGGAGCGCCTTTTATCAGACCGGAATGTATGAGGATTTGTGGTTTAAATGGGATGGAAAACCTCTCATTCTTTGCCGGGAGGATGATATTCCCGAAGAATACCGGGATTATTTTACCCGTCGAGACTGTTGGGCATTTAACTCCTGGACAAATAAAAACGGTGGTGTGGGCAGATGGCCATGGATTGCTGAATATCCGCAGGTTCCCGGAAAGAATCCGGACGGAACCGTAGAGCAGATTGCAGTTGCCTGCGGATTCCACTCAAACACCTCAAAGGGCAGAAGCTATCACAACGGAAAGCAGGAAACAGCAGGCAAACAGGATTTTGAGTTTGCATTGACTGATACGGTAACCCCATTGGGTCTTGCCTTTGACGAGCAGTGGGGGAAAGCACATGAAATTGACCCGCCCCTTGTTATGATTACCGGCTGGAACGAATGGTGGGCAGGAAGATGGCCTGCTGAAAAGGAAACCGCAAAGCTTGCAAACACCACTATTTATGCTGATGAAAACGGTGAAATCCATAATTATGTTGACAATTTCAACCCTGAGTTCAGCCGTGATATTGAGCCAATGAGTGGTGGGTTTGGTGATAACTATTATTACCAGATGATAAAGCATATCCGTAAATTCCGCGGAGTAAGACCTATTCCCAAAGCAGAAGGACAGCGAACAATAAATATTGACGGAAGCTTTGAGCAATGGAATAGTGTATGGCCGGAATATTATGACACTCTTTACGATACTGCAGAGAGGAATACGCCTTCGGTTTACGGTATCTATCAGTATATTAACTCCTCCGGCAGAAACGATATTGATATTGCGAAGGTAAGCCGTGATGCTGAAAATATTTATTTCTATGTAAGCACACGGGAAAAGCTGAAGGGTGATAATAACTGGATGTATCTGTATGTGGATGCAGACGGAAATCATTCAACCGGATGGGAAGGCTATGATTATTTAATAAACAGAAGCCGCGCTGACGGTAAGGTTAGTGTTGAAAAAAATACCGGTGATTACAACTGGTCGGTTGTAGGTTATGGAGATTACCGTGCAGAAGATAACAAGCTGCATATTTCGGTAAGTCGTAATCTGTTCACGGAAAATATGGAAACCTTTGATTTTAAGTGGGTTGACAATTCTGATAATTCAGGTAATATTGCAAAGTTTATGAGCATGGGTGATGCTGCCCCTGATTCAAGGTTCAATTTCCGTTATGTAACTACAGAAAAAGCAATTGCTTTTGAAACGGAGACGGAAAACCTTCTTAAAAACAGAGCTGTTGCTATGGTAATTAACAAAAACACAGCCTATATCGGCACAACAAAGGTTAAGGTTGATAAGGAGAATACCGCGGTAAAACCAATGGTTATTGGTGATAAAACCTATGTTCCCATGCGGTTTTTCAGCGAAAGCCTTGGCGAATATGTTTCATACAGCGAGGCAAAGGCGGAGGCATATGTTGGTGAAAAAATAACAATTAACCTTAAAACCGGTGATGTTTATTTCAAGGGTGAAAAGGTTGAAGGTGAAAAAGCCATTCTGGATAATAGCCGCACATACCTTCCTCTTCGTACACTTGCGGAATTGCTTGGCGCAGAGGTTGCGTGGGATGAAAGAGGCGTAATTGTTGTTGGTGCCGCAGAAACGGTATCACAGGCAATATTTGACGAGCTGTACAGAAAAATATAAAAGAAAAGGGTACTTTTTCATTCTGTGATGAATTGCAAAAAGTACCTTTTTATTATAAAAAATAAAATAAAAATATTTACAAATGTCGAAAAAAGTGTTATAATGGAACATATAAGAACTGAAATTTACGAAAGGGATGTATGACAAAAATGAAAATAGTTGTTTTAATTGCTTTTTTTGTCGTTACTGCAGTAGTTTGTATTGTTTTTGCATTTTCAAAATCCTCGGCAGAGGTTACCTCAAAATATGCAAAGCTTAAAACTGAAGAAATAGATTCTATTCCGGACGATGAGCTTGAAAGTGCAGTTGTGGAATGGCTTTTTTCAAAAATTGACAGCAAGGGCACAACAGAGGTACCTATTGTACGGGCAATGCTGCCGCCCTGTCGCTATGTTTATGCTACTTACATTGTTACAACAGAGGTAATGAGCCGCGGCTTTGGTGAATGCTTTGAATATGTTAACAGCTATCTGCTGAGTTCTGCAGTTGAGGGCTTTATTGAGATGGGTGCGGATAAACTTGCGGAAATTGTAGAAAAAGCTTGCATGGTAGCCGGAAAACACATTGCGGAAAACGGGCGCGGACAGCTTGGAATGCTTACCGGTAATGAAGAGCTTGAACAACTTTCCGATGAGTTTGCGGCAAGTGATGATACCGAAAAGCTTTCGGATACGATTCTTAACTATATTAAGGAAAACAAAGATTATTTTGGAGATTAAAAAGTCCCATCCTTTGTGGGGTGTCCTCGTAAACACCCGGCAAAGGATGGGTTTTTCATTAGTGTTTGATGATATGTGACAGATTACTCTGTATTTTCTGCGCCACATCGGGCTTGTTCATTGAGTAAATATGCACATTTGTAATGCCGTTGGCATAAAGGTCAATAATCTGGTCGGTAGCATAAGCAATACCTGCCTGCTTCATAGCATCGGGGTTTGTACCGAATTTATCCACAAGGCTTTTGAAACGCTGCGGCATAAAGGAGCCGGAGAGCTTAATGGCACGCTCTACCTGATTTGCATTTGTAATTGGCATTATTCCGGGAATTACAGGAACTGTTATACCTGCCTCACGGATTTTATAAAGGAAATTATAGAGCAGGTTATTATCAAAAAACATCTGAGTGGTTAAAAATTCACAGCCGGCATCAACCTTTTCCTTGAGATGTTTTATATCCTCTTTTTGATTGACGCTTTCCGGATGAATTTCAGGATAACAAGCACCGCCTATGCAAAAGCCTTCGTTTTTAAGCTCATGTACAAGTTCAATTGCGTGGGTGTAGTCCCATTTGCTTCTGTCTGCTCCTTCGAGCTCAGAAGGAATGTCACCGCGGAGTGCCATAACATTCTCAATGCCGAAAGCTTTCATCTCGTTAATTCGTTGATGAACGGTCTCCTTAGTAGAAGAAACACAGGTAAGATGTGCAAGTGTAGGTACACCGTGAAGCTCTTTTATGTTTTTTGCAATATCCAGAGTATATTTGCTTGTGCCCCCGCCTGCTCCGTAGGTTACACTCATAAAAGAGGGCTTAAGCTCCGCAATTTCTTCCGTGGCAGCACGGACACTTTCAAAGCTTGTTTCGGTTTTTGGCGGAAAAACTTCAAAAGAAAGCATAGGGGTTTCTTTTGTTAACAATTCGGCTATTTTCATAATATCCGACCTTTCATTAAAGTGTAATAAGGAGCTCTTTGTCCTTTTCGAGAGAGTATTCAGTGTTGTTCCATACAAGAGTACCGCCCTCGCGTGAGCTGAGTACACGAAGCTCTTTGTCATTTAAGGAAACCTTAACCTCACCACCGTTTGCAGGAACGCTGCCGCTTATTTCGGAAAGACCGCCGAGGTTCGGTTCAACCCTGAAAGTTTCAAAACCGGGTGCTGTTGGGTAAACACCAAGATAATATCTGCCAAACAGGTAAACAGGACCTGCACCCCATGCGTGGCAAAGAGATTTTCCGAACTTTCTGCCGTACATTGCATAATGCTCTGCACCTGAAAGCCCCGGGTCATATTCCTCCCATACAGAGGTTGCACCAAGCTCAAGCATACCGCCCCAGTAGGATTCAACCATATCCTCAATGGCTTTGAACTCACCAACCTTACCCAGAACATCAAGCTCATAGCCTTCAAAGTAGGGAGTGGTGATTTTTGTAATATTGTCATTTTTAAGAACATTTTCAACAATGCTCTTTACCTGGTCGGGAGTAACAATGTCATACATAATTGCGAAAATGTTAGCGTGACGGGTAACATTGTTTTTGCCCGATTCAAAGCTGTCAATGAAAGCGCCCTTTTCGGCATTCCAGTAGAATTTATTGACTTTCTCCTTAAGAAGGGCAGCCTTTTCACCGTAGCCGTTGTCGGAAATGCCGAGAAGCTTTTCGGTTTCGGACATAATACGGTATGATTCAATAAGAAGCATCTGTTCGGCACAAACAGCACCGGTTTTGTCAATGTCAGACCAGTCAATAAATGTCCACACACCGGGTTTGCCCACAATAAAACCGTGTTCGTCAAGCATACTTTCGCAGAAATCCATATAGTTTTTCATCATAGGGTAAATGCGCTTTAAGAAATACACATCACCGTAATACATATAGTAGTCATAAATGGTGGTAAGCCAAAGCATTGTATAGTCCAGAATTGTGTTTATGTGCTGCTGAACGGGAGCTTTGCCGCCAAGACCGATTATTGTTCTTTTAACAATATCGGGGTCGGCAAAAAGATAGGCGTTGATTCTTCCGCTCTGATATGTATCGCCGGACCATACCCAGCGGTCTCGCTTGATGCCGTCCAGGAACATTTCCCGGCAGTTTAAGTGGAAGGTGTAGGCACAAAGGTCACGAACCCTGTTGAAGGTGTCATTTTCGCAGGCAAAGGTACCCTTATATTCAAGAGGAAGATATTCGTATTCCATGCTGACACTTGCCTTTGCACCTTTTATGAATATGTAGCGGAAGGCTCTCTGACGGAGCTTATATTCGGTTTTTCCTGAAATAAACTCGTAGGTTTCGGTTGCAATAAGGTCTGTTGCCTCTTCAATGCTTTCTCCGTAATAAACTTCAAGCTTATCCTCGGCTTTTACGCCTGAAATGTTAAGAAAACCGAAGGTTTCCTTGCCGAAATCGTAAAGAGTACCACCGTTCAGCTCCTGAACAGAAACGGGTTCTTTGTGTTCATAGCTGAAAGGGAAAACCTCCGGCGTTTTTTCGGGGCTGTCAAACTGCTCACGGTAATCTGCAGGAAGGGGATTACCCTCCATATGGTCAGATACCCAGGTGTTATCGCTGACACAAAGGTCACTTTCAATGTAAATGGCAGGGAGTCCACCGGGCTTTGTTACAACACAGCAAAGCTCATAGGTGCCGGGCTCAAGCTCATAACGCTCACCGAAATGATGGGTTTTTCCGTTAATACGGAAATATCCTTCACCGGTTGTGTGAGCAATAATGTAGCCGGCTTTTTCAGTTATAAGCCTTTTGGCAAATCTGCCGTGATGATAGGTGGAATCCATTGACCACAAGGTAGGATGTGCGGTACCGAAGGATTCACGCCTTGAGTTGATTTTTAAATAATGGTAATTTTCATATTCACCGTAATTCCATATCCAGTAAGATTTTTGATTCATGGTAAAACCTCCGTGTTTTGTGTTTATTCTTATTATACATTTAAACAATATATAAGTCAATAGCTTTTTTTGGCTCTGTTATGACTTTTTTTAATAATTAGGGTTGACTTTAAAAGGCTTTTATGATAAAATGAGGAAAATTGGTCAGCTGATTGACTAAAAGGAGCGGATAAAAAATGAACAACAAATTTAAAGCACCGTTTTTAGGTGCAGCGTATTATCCTGAGGACTGGCCTTTGTCGGATATTGACAAGGATATTGAAATGATGAAAAAAGCGGGCTGTAACATTATGCGTATGGCGGAATTTGCCTGGCATACAATGGAACCGGCTGAAGGAGAGTATGATTTTTCCCTTTTTGATACAGCTATAGAAAAGCTGGCACAAAACGGAATTGCTTCGGTTATGGGAACGCCCTCTGCAACCCCGCCTGCCTGGCTTACGAGCAAATATCCCGATATGCGTGTTGTGAATAATCAGGGTGCCCGTGTTCAGCACGGTGGCAGAAGACATTGCTGTTCAAGAAACCCTCACTATGTGGATTATTCATTGAAAATTACAGAAAAAATGGCACAGCACTATGCTGATAACGAAAATGTTATAGGCTGGCAGCTTGATAATGAAATATACATCCAGGGTGGAAACGGCTGTTTCTGTGATGTTTGCAAAGCGGAATTTCCCAAATACCTGAAAGAAAAATACGGCACCATTGAAAATCTTAACGAAAAGTGGTGCACAACCCTTTGGAGTCAGCATTACGACAGCTTTGAGCAAATTCCCGTGCCTCAGGTAGGATGGCATCATCCGGGGCTTAAGGATGAATGGCTTATGTTCCAGGCTCAGGGACATATTGATTTCCTGAAAAAACAGGCAGAGGTTATCCGTAAATATTCAAAAGCACCCATCGGCACCGATATGATGCCTTTTGGTCTTGTGGATTATGAGCAGATTGCGGAGTTTTCCGATGTAATGCAGTTTAATCATTATAACGAGGTTGAAAACACCAGGGCGGTTTCTTTCTGGTTTAACTATCTCCGCGGCTTCAAAAAGCCCTTCTGGAATACTGAAACCTGCACCTGTTGGGGTGATGGAGTAGGAAACTTTATGAACTTGAAGCCTGACGGCTGGTGTACCATTAACACATGGATGTCCTTTATGTTCGGAGCAGATGCAAACCTTTACTGGTTGTGGCGTACACACAGAGCAGGTCACGAGCTTATGCACGGTTCGGTGCTTTATTCCACCGGCAAGCCTATGCACATTTTTGATGAGGTTAAATACATTTCCGAAACCCTTGAAAAATCCGCAGACCTTCTGAATAACACAAAGGTTGTAACAGACGGTGTTGCGCTTCATTATTCCTCAAGAATGTGGACAATGTTTGAAAATCAGCCGGTAGTTCAGGGCTTTAAGTATTACGATAAAGTGCTGAAATATTATATGCGTATGATTGAAAACGGTGTAACACCCGACATCATCGGTGCCGGTGCAGATGAAAATGAATACAAAGTTATTTTCTCTCCGCTTATGATGACCCTGGAGGAGAAAGGTCTTGGAAGCCGTATGCGTAAGTGGGTTGAAAACGGAGGCACCTGGGTTGTGGGACCTCTTACCGATATCCGTGACATTACTGCAGGTAAATACACCGAAAATTATACCGGATTTTTAGAGGAAATGACAGGTATTTCCTTTGATTATTATGTGTTTGACCGTCGTGAGCAAATGGATATGCGCTGGGAGGATGGTCAAAGTTTTAAAGGAGATATTTATTTTGATATGCTTTCCGGCGGTACTCCTCTTGTTACCGTAAAAGAAGGGGTGAATAAATCCCTTATCGGTAAATCGGTGGTTGCAGAAGCCAGGGTAGGCAAGGGCAGAGTAATTGTTCTGGGTGCTATTCCCGATGACGACAGCCTCGCAAAGGTTATTCGTATGGTATGTACACCTCAGTTTGAACACAGCAAAAATGTGGTAACCTCCCTTCGTCGTGGCGAAAACATCGAAGGCGTTGTTGTTGCTGAATTTGACGGCAAGGACGGCACAATTGAGCTTAAAAAGGAAATGACCGATATTTTAACCGGAAATAAACATAGCGGAACAGTTCAGCTTAAACCCTACGAATTGCTTGTGCTTCAGTAAAAAAATGCAGAAAGACCTGATAATTTTTTGTCAGGTCTTTTTTTGATGCTACAACATTGCAAATCTTGCAAAAAAACTCCAAAAAGTTTGCAAATCTTGCGAAAACAACCCTTTTCTATTGACAAAAAAATTGTTTTTATATATAATTAATACAATACTGAAGGAGGGGATGAGAATGTCAACAAAAATATGGCATAACAGCTTTGAAAATAAATGGCTGAGGGCTTTTCCGCTTGGAAACGGACGTATCGGAGCCATGGTGTACGGAAATCCGCAATGTGAGCAGATTCAACTTAACGAAGAATCTCTCTGGAGCGGTAAACAGATTAAAGAAGAGTATGGCGCATCTCCTGAAAAACTTGAGGAAATCCGCAAATTGATTTTTGCAGGAAAGCTTAACGAAGCGAGAAATTTATCTGCCGAGGTGTTTTTGTCAAAGCCTGCAAGAGTACGGCCTTTTGAAACCTTTGGGGATATTTATATTGATTTTCACGATAAAAATGAGTATACAAACTACAGAAAAGAGCTTGAACTTAGCGAAGGGTTGACACAGGTTTCATATGAAAAAGAGGATATAAAGTATGAAAGCGAAACCTTCATAAGTGAAAAGTATGATGCTCTTGTGTACCGTGTGAAGACAGGGGGCAAGCCTTTTTCCTGCGATGTTACAATCACAAGAGCACAGGACAGCTTTACCTCGGTGCTTAACCAAAAGGACATTCTGATGCAGGGCAGACTTGTTTGCAAGGAGGACCCGAAATACGGTGAAGGCTTTGAAGGAATGGCTTTCGGAAGCAGAGTGCATATTGTATCAGATGGTGTTCACACCTCGGATAAGCACTCGATAACCGTATCAGAGGCAACGGAGGTTACGGTTTACTGTGCCCTTGCCACAAACTACAATGTTCAGACCTATGATGTTGATGAAACAGTTGACTTTAAAGCAAAGCTTTCGGAAACTATAGAAGCATTAAAAAAAGCCGACTATGAGGAAATAAAAAAAGAGCACATAAACGAGCATAAAAAGTGGTTTGAAAGGGTGGCTTTTAAACTTGATGCACCCGATTACAGCCATTTACCTACCGATGAACGCATACAGCGTGTAAAAGACGGTGCAGAGGACGACCTTGATTTATATACTCTGTATTATAATTTCGGCAGATATCTTCTTATAGAATGCTCAGGCAAAAATGCCACTTTGCCTGCCAATTTGCAGGGGGTATGGAATGACAGCTTTACACCGCCCTGGGAGGCTGACTATCACACAAACATAAATTTGCAGATGAATTACTGGCCGGTTGAAAACGCCAATATGTCCGAAGCGTTTACACCGTTTGTTCACTTTATGAAGATGATGAGCAAATTCGGAAAGCATACGGCAAAAAATCTGTTCTTTACTGAAGGATGGGCGATAAATCACACCACCGATGCCTTTGGACGCACCGGAGTACATAACAGCGGAGACTGTGGGTTTTTCCCTATGGCAGGCCCCTGGCTTTGTCTGAATTTGTGGGAGCATTATGAATTTACAAACGATATGGGCTATCTGCAGGAAATTTACCCGGTATTAAAAGGCTCCTGCGAGTTTGTAAAGGGCTTCCTTACAGAGGATAAAAATGGAAATCTTGTGACCTGCCCCTCAAATTCTCCGGAAAACAGCTTCTTTTATGTTGATGTCAACGGTGAAAAGAAGGCAAGTATGTTCACCTACGGACCCACAATGGATAACCAGATTATATATTCTCTTCTGACACGGACAATTACCGCTTGCGAAATTTTAAATTGTGATGGAGATTTTGCAGAATCACTTAAAGAGATTCTCAGGCGTATACCTCCCTTGCGTGTGAGTGAACGCTACGGTACAATTTGCGAGTGGGCAGAGGACTACGAGGAAACTGAGCCGGGACACAGACATATTTCCCATTTGTACGGACTTTTCCCGGCAGATCAGATTAACGAAACAGACAGCGTTATATTTGAAGCGGCAAAACGCACAATTGCACGCCGCCTTGAGCACAGTGGCGGTGCTACGGGCTGGTCAAGAGCATGGATAATTAATTTCTATGCAAGGCTTAAAGACGGAAACAACTGTGCAATGCACCTGAAAGAACTGATAAGGCTTTTAACTGAGGACAATATGTTTGATCTTCATCCGCCTCATATTTTTCAGATTGACGGTAACCTTGGCTGCGTTTCCGGAATTACGGAAATGCTTATACAGAGCCATCTGGGAGCTACGGGTAAACGCGTAACAGAGCTTTTACCGGCATTGCCTGATGCCTGGAAAGACGGCAGCGTTAAGGGTATAAAAGCAAGAGGTAACTTTGAGTTTGATCTTGAGTGGAAAAACGGAAGGATAACAAAGCTTAAAGTGAAAGCTTGCTGTGACAATACTCTTTATCTGAAAACGGTTGAGGGTATGGATATAAAGAAATATACTGTAAATGACGGTATAATTGAAATTCCCATGGTAAGGGACGAAACCGTTGTTTTAGTTGGTTAGAAAAGGAGAACTTTTTATGAAAAAAATTATATCATTATTTATTGCGGCACTTATGTGTTTTTCCTGCATCGGTGCGATGGCGGAAACTGTAAGAATTCCCGTTCTTGGCGTAACAGATATGGCGTTTGGCGGTAAAGGAAGCGGTGGCGCTCAGGACATTGCTCAGAATACTGCAGGTCTGCTCTTTAAAACCGACGGAAGGCTCAGAGGAGTCAATATCCGTGGCGTCAGCTGGGGCGACAACATCGGAAACATGACAGTTTCCGTACATAAATGGGAAGGAAATTACATAAAGTCAATAGCTTCAAAGCCTGTTGCTGAAAAGGAATTTGTTAATTTTCCCGACCGTTCTGACCTTATTTTTGAATTTGCTCCACAGCCGGCAGGAGAATATCTGTTGTTTGTTCACGGCGGTACACAAAAATGCGGAGTATGGATGCATTCGCAAAGCCCCACACCCGCTACCGGTTTTTTTAACGGTGAACAGGTTGCACAGTACATTCAATGCTCGGTAATGTGCGAGCCGGCAGTTGTTTTTAAAGCTGCAGAAACGGTTCATACTGAGCCGAGAAGTGCATATGAAAAAATCCCTGCAGCTGATTTTGACGGCTCCTATAATATTACAGTTAAAAATATTTCAGCTGCTGAGCAGGAGGCTGCAGGCTCTGATAAGAAAATTACAGGCAGAATTGCCGGTATTGCAAAATATGATAAAATTGATTTCGGAAACACTTCTCCAAAAGGTGTAAAGCTTGGTGTGTGGTGCGGTGATTTCAGCCAGATGCACCAGGTTCACATTGTGCTTGATGATCCGATGAACAAGCCGGTTGCTGTACTGCAGTATGAATTTGACCGTATTGATTATGAGTGGGAAACATACCCGGCAGCTGTTACAGAGGAGATAACAGGAGTTCACGATGTTTACCTCATTACCCGTGGCGATTTCAACGATGTTCAGATTTCCTGGTTTGAATTTACAAAGGAAAATCCGGGGCTTTCTCCCGTGGAACAGCGTCTTGTGGATTTTAAGGCAGATAAAATTCCGGAATATACTGACACATACGCAGATACCTGGGTTGCTACCGATATGGTTGGCAGAAAGCTCCCGGGTCACGAAACAGTAGGGGATTACAACCCCGACAAGCAGGTTGGTATGTTCTACTGGACATGGCACGTTAACGTAGGTAACAGAACAACGGTACCGAATATTATAAACTACCATGAAATTAATGAAAAATATCCCGAAATCAAAAATGACTATCACGCTTCTCAATGGGCAGGAGCAGGCGGTTATATATGGAACGAGTCCATCTACGGCGTATATACAAACTATGATGAGTGGGTTATCCGCAAACAGATGGAGCTTCTTGAAAGTGCCGGAGTGGATGCTCTTTTCTGCGATACCTCCAACGGACACACCTACAACACCGGAGCCATGAAGGTGTTTAAGGTTATGCACCAAATGCATATGGAGGGAACGGATACACCGAAGTTTTCATTCCTTTTCCCCTTTGCAAATGTTGATTATAACACATGGGACATTCAGAACATTTACGAGGTAATGTATCAGCCCGGTCTTTACAGCGATTGCTGGTATTACTGGGAGGGCAAGCCCGTCCTTATGGCAATTCCTGATGGACTTGAAAAAACTACCGGTTATGATGATGTTGATAGCCTCTATAAAGAAATGCTTGACTATTTCACTTTCCGTCCGGGTCAGGCAGATTACCGAAATGGTCCTCACAGAGAAAATTGCTGGCCGTGGCTTGAAGTATATCCTCAGCATGCTTACGGCAAAAGTGAAAAATATGGTTGTGAATGTGTTTCCGTTGGTATAGCACAGAATGCCGACGATAACGGTCTTACCTCTATGAACGGTGAAGGCGTGTATGGAAGAAGCTTTACTTATAAAGACAGATTTAGTCTTTACAGCGAGAACTCCAAGCTTTACGGTTACAATTTCCAGGAACAATGGAGCAGAGCCTTTGAACTTGACCCTGAGTTTGTATTTATTACTGGTTGGAACGAATACAGAGCAGGTCGTCATCAGACATGGCGGGATGTGCCAAATGCATCAGCCGACCAGTTCAACGACGAATACAGCCGTGATATTGAGCCTACAAAGGGTGACCTGAAGGATGTTTATTACTATCAGTTAGTTGCCAATATCCGTAAGTTCAAGGGTGTGAGACCCACTCCTGTGGCATCTGAAGAAAAGGCTGTGGATATAAATGGCGGCTTTGAACAATGGAATGATGTTAAGCCTGATTTCATAGGAATTCGCGGGGGTACAGAAAACCGTGACAGCTATGGGTATGAAAAGAGACATTACACCAACACCACCGGCAGAAACGATATTGTGCTTTCCAAAGTTGCGAGAGACGACGAAAACCTTTATTTCTATGTTGAAACAGCGGAAAATCTCACTCCTTACACCGATTCCGACTGGATGCGTTTGTTTATTAACACAGACCGTTTATATACCACCGGCTGGGAGGGCTACGATTTTGTTGTGAACAATGTAAGCCCATCTGCAGACAAGGCAGTAATTCAGAAGCACACAGGCGGAGAATGGAACTGGGAAAATGTGGCTGAGCTTGACTATAAGGTTTCCGGAAAACAGATGATGATAAAAATTCCAAAGAGTGTTTTAGGCGTAAGCGGAAGCAAGGTGGACATTGAGTTTAAGTGGAATGATAATATGCAGATAAAGGGTGACCTTATTGATTTCTACATAAATGGCGATACCGCCCCCATCGGCAGATTCAACTACCGCTATGTAACCGATACCTCCGGGGATAAAACACCGAAGGATGAGCTTGTAATTCCCCAAAAAGCAGCGGCAGATTTGCTTGAAAACCATACCGTTATGAAGCTTGGTAACCCGGTGGCTCTTCACGACGGAGAAAAGGTGGCAATTGACAGCGCAAACCCCAACATTACACCGAAAATCATTAACGACAAAACTATGGTGCCCCTTCGTTTTGTTACAGAAAGCCTTGGTGCAACAGTAACCTGGGATGATGCGACACAAAGCGCCACAATCACAAAGGACGGTAAGCGAGTGAAAGTAACTGTGGGTTCTGCTGAAATGAGAATTGAAAGAGAAAAGAAAAAGCTTCAGACTCCTGCACAGCTTATTGATGACAGAATTTTTGTGCCTCTTCGTGATGTCTCCGAAGCCTTCGGCACACAGGTATTCTGGCAGGATCCCGACCTTGTAATTGTAGGGGATAATGCAAACACAATTCCTTACATGAATGATGAATTGTTAAGGATAGTTGAGATTAATATGCAGTAAAATAAAACCGCTGTTTCCTTTCCGGGAACGGCGGTTTTTAATCATAAAAGCGTAAAACTTGACTTTTCACCTTTTTTGTGGTATAATTGCTTATATGTGCAATGCAGATAATGCATTTATAGTGTCTTTAAGGCAGGTGACATAATGGAAAACAAAGAAGATTTTATGTCTGCCAATGAACCGGCAGTCACGCTGACAGAAGAAACAAGAAAACACAGAAAACCCAGAAAAAGAAGAAAAAAAGCAATTTCACATATTAGTGAACTTAATAACAAGGGCTTGCGCCGTCTTATAGAAGAATATTCAAGAGATTTAACAAGAAAGCTTGCAATATACACCTATGCGGTAATTACTCTTATTTCATTTACCTTTATGCTTGTAACAATGTGTTCCGTTGGTTATGAAGGTTTCATTGATAACCGAAGCATTGGTGTTGCAAAAACAAAGGAGGAAATTGAGGCAATCAAAAAAAGCCTTAATGAAGAAATTGTTATCCTCAGCGGTGCTGAGGAAGGTCAGATAGATAAAATTGATTACCGATTCAAGGTTGTTTCCGAAGACAATTACACACCGGAAGAGGAAATTCGCCAGAAAATGGTGTTCCATTCTGAGGCTATGCTCAACGGTTGCGGAATTTATGTTGACGGTGTTTGCAGAGCCATTCTTAAATCTGAAGGAGATGCAAAAATAGTTCTCGAACGCATTAAAAACGGGTATCTTGCAGAAGGAATGGAATGTACTTCGGAAATTCTCAATGAAATTGAGCTTAAACCGGAAATTACAACCTATTCAGATTCCTTTGCCGTAGATGAAGCAATAAAAGCCCTTAATGATGTTACCGAATCAACTCGTGACTATACGGTAAAAGCAGGTGATAGCCTTTGGGGAATTGCAGTAGCTCACGACATGAGTCTTAACGATTTTCTTGCGCTTAACCCTCAGGTTGGTGATATTATAAGAGTTGGAGATGTTTTAAAGGTAACTGCTCCAAAGCCTGTTATTGATGTTAAAACGGTTATACGCGGTGCGGTTTTTGAGGAAAGCATTGAGCCTGAACTTATAGAAGTTCCTGACCCGGGGCTGTATATAGGCAAAAGCCGTATTACCGACAGGGGTACACCCGGATGGCATAAAATTACTGCGGATATTACAAAAATAAACGACGAAGAGGATGTTACAAAGCGAGTTGTAATTAAGGATGAAATTATTACTCAGCCTGTACCGGGTAAAATCAGTATAGGTACAACTCCTGTGCCGAGAGGGGTAGGCAGCGGTACTTTCAGATGGCCTGTTTCAGGGTTTACAATTTCCTCGCGCTTCGGTCCCCGGTGGGGCGGTGTTCATACAGGTCTTGATATGGCCCTTGCTACCGGAAACCCCGTTCGTGCCTGCGATGAAGGTGTAGTTGTCTTTGCAGGCTGGAACAGAAACGGCTACGGAAACCTTATTAAGGTTGACCATAAAAACGGATATCAGACCTGGTACGCGCACCTTAGTAAGATTTATGTGCGGTACGGTGATATTGTTGCAAAGGGAGAAACAATAGGTGCGGTAGGAAACACCGGTTTTTCAACAGGACCTCACCTTCACCTTGAAATAAGAAAAAACGGCGTAGCTAAAAACCCAATAAATTATTTGCCATAACATAAAAAAGTCTGTAACTTTTGTTACAGACTTTTTTGTTAATAAATTCAGGAATTAACATAGCGCCCGTATAGGCGACCAATGGTCGCCGCCACAATGTTTATTTCCCCGTCTGTCATTCTAAAAGTAAAATGCCTTGCATTTAACTTTGAAGAATCTAAAAAAGCCTCCCCTTAGAAAGCAAGGGGAGGTGGCAAAAATC
>JAZQCS010000133.1:0-9329 GCA_045546415.1 Clostridia bacterium
GGGGTGGTCTTACCGCTTTCCGAGTGCTTACAACCGAGGACAGCGCTTTCGTGCCGGATACATCAAAGGCACCCATTCAGAAGGCTGAATTCACACCTGTTGATAAGCCCTCATTACCCTCAATTTTTGACCCCACAACCCTTCCTCTGGAATTGGCCGAGGTTGTAATTCCTACAGTTGATATTGACGGAATGACCTATGACCTTTACGAGGCAGAGCTTGCAGATTTCGGACCCTGCACAATAGGTACTCAGCACAGCGTTCCTCAGCCCAGTATAGCCACCAAAGGTGGTAATACCTTTGGCGGAAAAACACTTGGCTGGTGGTCGGCTGAGTCCTACGTAAATTTTGGTGTTTACTGTGAAAGCGAAAGAGAGGCGGAAATTCTTGTTTCCTACGCTTTACCCGGAAAAACCACAAAGATTGTTCTTGATGTGAACGGTACAAAATATGCCTTCGACGGTGCTCCAACGGCATCCTACCAGGATCACAAGCAGGCAAGTGCAGGGGTTATTCCTCTTAAAAAGGGTCTTAACCTTATAAACCTTACACAGGATGGCACAACAGCAAACATTGATGCTTTGCTTGTGCACAGCACAAAACAGAAGGATTACTTCTCGGTTTCCTTGGATGGAATCAGAAACGACTCTTCAAAAATTTACGGAACCGGCATGCTTAACATAAGCTCAAGAGTAATCACTGAGGCGGAAAACCCTGTTATGATTGCTACGGTAACTGCTCCTTCAGGACTTTTGAAGGTGCTTAAGGTTTGCCCTGTTTCCGCTGTTGACAGAGGTGCGGAGGCTACATTAAATGTAACCGAGGATTTTGCAGGACATCAGCTTAAGGTTATGATATGGGACAAAACTGACGAGGCTCTAAGACCTTTGCACACAGTTTTAACAAAAACCTTTGTTGAGCCTGCAGCAGATGTGTTTGTACTTGAAGACAAAGCAGACTTTGAAAACAGCAGCTTCAATACAGATGTGTGGACGAGGTCCGCTACCGGACAGTCCATATATATGGATACAGACAATGGAAAAATCCTTCGTCTTAACGATGAAAACGGTAACGGCTGGGGCGGATTTATGACCAAAACCGCTGTGGAAAACTATAAGGTGGAAGGAAAAGTCCGCACAGTATTTTACGCACAACAAGGCTCTGCTGCAATCTGCGCAAGAATGAACACAGACCAGGCAAACCGCGGTCTTGCCTGCGCACCAAACTACGCAAACGAAGCTGTTGTTGGCGGCTCCGGCGGAAAAGGAACCGTGTACTTTGCAATGTCATATGCAGGCACGGCCAACCCCCGTGAAGGTAAAATGGCAGTTATCATTATGGATAAAAACAGTACCTCAGGCGACAGCATAGTGTTTAACCTTCCCGGTGGAGTTAATTTCACAGAGGAAACCGCCTTTTCAATGACCGATAACGGCGAAGAAATTTCACTTTATTGCAACGACATATTTGTTTGCTCGGTTGATACAGTATCAAAGGTTATAAGTCTCCATGACGGTACAGAGAAGGAATTTACCGTAGAGGTTAACGAAAACGGTGCTTTTGGTGTGGGCGGACACGTGCAGGCGATTTATCTTGATGATGTGAGCCTTTATATAGCAAAACCCGGTCTGGACCTGATTCATAATGAAGATTTTGCAAACTTGAATACAGGTGCTCTCAACGGTCAGGGTAACTGGACGGTTGCAGGCGGCTCCTTTGAAATTGTTAAAAATGCCAAGGACTATAACGGAAATGTTCTTGTTATGAACGCAATCCAGGCTGCACCTAATGAAAAAGCAACATTCGTGCTGGATTCCGATAAATACCTTTCTGCTCCCTTTAAGGTTTCGGCAAGATTCTGGCATCCCGGAACAGCAGACGGTGCATCATACTGCATTGACTACACCAACGGCAAGCAGGATTTCCTTGCAAGCTTCATCGGAGCTGTAAACGATGGAAACTTTGACCTCAGAGCGGAGGTTACAGGAACCCGTTTGCAAACTCTTAATGTAGGTGTTCCTACCTCCGAGGGCTGGCATTTGTTTGAGGTAGTGGCAGATGAAAAGGGCGTTATTACTTACTATATTGACGGAAAACCCCTTACAAACAACGGAGTACAGATTGAGCAGCAGCTTCCCGAAGGAGTTCAGGTGAAAGGCTTTACCTTTAACAATGCTAACTGGGGCTGGCCGAATTATTCGGCTTATCTGGCAGATATCTGCTTTTACGGTTAATTTCGTCCTTTAATATGAATTCAAATAGGAGAGCTTTAAAATGAAAAAAATAATATCACTTATTATGATAATTTCATTTGTTTTCGCTGTCTGCTGCATATCAGCAGCAGCGGAAACTACCTTCACGGTAGAAACACCTGTTGCAATGGCACTTGTGGAAGAGGCAGACGGTAACTATGAATACAAGGTTAGTGCAAATGTAACAACAGCGGCAGATACCGAGGTAAATATCATTATGTTCGGAAACCGCGACAACTCTGCATTCATCAGCGGAGATGTTGTAATGAGCCTTACTGTTGATGAAATTGTATCGGATTATAACATTTATTATCTTGACCAGTTAACCTCGGACAGCGAAGGAAAAGTAAACTTTGAGTTTAATGTAATTTTCCCGACCCCTGCAAAGGATGACCTTTATTATGTCCGTGTAGCTGCTATGGGTGCAGACGGTACCGCAGATATAGGTATGGACGAACTGGGTGTAACGTCACAGATTGTAAAAGTTTCGCTTACTTCATCAAAAACACAGTATGCCCAGAGCGAAAGTGCAACCTTTACAGCTAACGCGGAAAATGTTTTCGGCAACACAGTACCTGCCGATTTCAGCTACACAGTAACACAAAACGGCACAACTGTTGATAAAACAGTAGGAGCTGACGGAAAATTATCCTGTACAGGACTTTCGGGCAGCTATGTTATAAATGCCACCGCAACACCCAAAGATGGCGGTGCTTCCGTAACATCAGCAGCGTTTACAATTAATGTAGGCGGAGATGTTATGAAGGGTGATATTGACGGTAACGGCAAAATTGCCATAACAGACGCAGTTGCCATACTTAAACATGTGGCCGGAACAAAGCCCCTTGCAGATTCTCTTCTTGAAATTGCCGATTTCAACGGTGATACAAAAGTAACTATCATTGATGTTACTGCAATGCTTAAATACATAGCAAGAGTTTAGTGAGGGTGTTTGAAAATGAAAACCAAAGGATTGGCGGTTGTATTAACGGCACAGAAACTACCGTTACAGTAACAAAAGCCGCTGATGTTGACGGTGACGGCAAAATCGGTGTTTCGGACGCAACTGCAATCCTCAGGTACATTGCAAGAATTACCGATAAATTATGAGATAAGATTTTTTACATATAGTTCCCCTCTACGAAAAGGTGCAGGTTATAAACCTGCACTTTTTCTATGTAAAAATGAAATTTTGGGGCAAAATCGCACCAAACGGACATGTTTTTAAAAAACATGTCCGCTCAGTACATTGAAAAATTTATTTTAATTGTGTATAATATATATATGACAAATCTTTACCATAAAAATATGGTAAAATAAAACAAAAGGAGAGATTGTTATGAAAACGCGCAAACCCCTTTCGCTGATTATGGTTATCTCTATGCTTTTTGCTTTTCTTACAGTTCCTTCGGTTGTTCTGGCTGAAACAGAAATAACCCTGGAATATGGTGATTTTTATAAGGCTGAAAACATAACCGTAATTTCTCAGAATGTAAGTAACGAGGGCACAGCCATTGGAGATACTGCAGTAGTTGAACTTACTCAGGACGGCAGACTTAAAGCCACAGGCCTGGGTACGGCTACAGTAAGTATTAACGGCACAGAAACCACCGTTACAGTAACAAAAGCGGACATTGCCCTTGTTATGATTGCAGGACAGAGTAATGCCGCAGGTGCGGAAGGCTCCTGGCTCACAGCACCAAGTGCCGTTGGTGAATATGAAGGTAAATTCTTTATAACAAACAGCGGTAATTCAAGCCTTCCGATTTCTGACGTAACACTCAGAAATGCAAAGCTTAGTGCGGAAAATGGCGGAAAATGTGAGGATGGTAAAGTACCAACCAACCATGAGCTGTACAACAGAAGTGCCGGTACAGCCTGCGCTCTTGCCCGCAAGCTTGTTGATTTGTGGGATATGAAGGTGTGGGTTGTAAACACAGCCCTTGGCGGAAGCCCCATGGAGCTTTGGGTTCCGGGAGCACAGCTCAGCAATAAATTCCTGCAGTATGCCGCCGCCGCAAAGGCAGAGCTGGCAAATGACGGTCACTATATTATGGACGAAAGTAAGCTTGGATATTTGTGGCTTCAGGGTTGCAGTAACGGTATAAATGTAAGTAAATACAACAACACATACGAGTGGTACATTTCAAGCTTTACAGCAATGCACGAGCTTTTCAAAAAAGAGGCAGGCATGAACTACGGTGCAATATGGATGGTAAGAGCCGGCGTTTACGGCGATAACCGCCCTGAGGATTTCTATATGTCAGGTCCCAGACTTGCACAGTATTACCTTACAAACAGCACCGAGTACCCGGATATCAGCCTGATTCTTAATACCGATATATTCCGTTATGATGCGGATGTAAAAGCACATTTTGAAAATAAATACGGAACAAACGAGGCTTTTGTGGAGCGCTTCGGCTACGATATGCCACAGACACTTTACGGTATGAAGCCCACCATTCACTACAACCAGTTCGGCTATAACGAGGTGGGCGACGAGGGCGCAATTAACCTGGATAAAATTATGCGTGGCGATTATGAGGTTACAACCGCAAAGCTTATGGACTATTACGGAAACCCCTATTCCGAAAAAATAGAGCTTGAAGCAGGGGAAAGCGTTATGGTTGTTCCCGTTGTGTCAAATATTAACTTTAACCCGTCAGCCGGAGTTGTAATGAAGGTTGAGGACGAGAGAATTGCAACGGTGGATAACGAAACCTTCACCCTTACAACAAAAAGTGACGGTACAACAAAAATTAATTTATGCATCGGCGAGAAGTGCCTTAACAGCTATACTCTTGTGGTAGGTAACGGAGTTTATGTTGATGGCTTTGAGCTTCCGGCAAATGCAGTTGTTCAACATCATGAACACCTGGGTGATTATACGGAAGGCTCAATTAACGGTCAGGGAAACTGGAAATCAACAGCAGGCGTGGTAGAGGTTGTTGCAAATGCAAAGGGACTCAACAGAAATGTTGTGGTTGTAAACAGTCTGAGCGAAGCGGCAGAATATGCTCTGGATGAGGAAAATCAGCTTGATGCTCCCTTTATTGTAACAGCACGGTTCTGGCATCCCGGTCCCACAGCGGACGGTATGACCTACGGTATTAATTACACCAGCGGCAAGCAGGACTTTATAGCAAGTAACAACGGCAATGTAAACAGCGGCTATTTCCAGCTCAGAGCAAATGTTTCGGGAACACAGTTCCAGAATTACAATGCAGGCGTTCCCACCTCCGAGGGCTGGCATGAGCTTGCGGTTGTGGCGGACACAAACCGGAAAGTCAGCTATTATGTTGATGGTGCACCTCTTACCAATAGCGGAGTAAAAATTGAACAGGATATTCCGGAAGGCGTTAAGGTAAAGGGTGTATTCCTGCGTGATGCAAACTGGCACCATCCCGTCTCGGAGGGATATCTTGCAGACATAAAGTTTTACGATATCCGTTACATTAAAAAGCTTGAAATAGGCTCTGTAGCCGCAGAGGTTGACGACCATGAGGATACAATTTCCGTAACCGTTCAGGATTTTGTAAAGACTGTTGCGGATTTTGAGCTTTATGATGAAGGTGCATCTCTCAGCATAAATCAGGGCGATTTAATAGAGGACGGTCAGGTTATTACCTATACCGATGACACAATTACAAAAAACTATACGGTAAACATTACCGTTGTTCCCTTTGAAACCATTGATGTTCCCGACGGACTCTCTCTTATTTACCATGAAAATCTGGCAGGGCTTACCGAAGGAAAAATAAACGGTCAGGGCGGATGGACAACAACCTCCGGCGAGGCAACTGTTGTAAAAGACCTTAAAGGCTTTGACGGAAATGTTGTTTATACCGACACACACAATGAGGACGCAACCTTTACCCTGAGCGAGGCGGATTATCTTAGTGCACCCTTTATGGTTACATCAAAGTTCTGGCATCCGGGACGTGTTGCAGACGGTATGACCTACGGAATTAATTACACCAACGAAAAGCAGGATTTTATATCAAGTAACTGCAGTGGCGTGAACACCGGCTATTTCCAGCTCAGAGCAAATGTTACGGGAACACAGTTCCAGAATTACAATGCAGGCGTAGCCACAAGCTACGGCTGGCACGAGCTTGCAATTATGGCTGATGAAACAGGTGTTGTTACCTATTATGTTGACGGCAAGCCCCTTACCAATGGAGGCGAACAGGTTAAACAGCAGCTTCCGGAGGGTGTAAAGGTTAAAGGTGCATTCCTCCGTGATGCCGATTGGGGACATCCTCTTATGGAAGGATACCTTACCGATATTAAATTCTACGGCACACGAAACTTTGATGCATTTGTAATAGGTGATACATACGCAGTTGTGGATGACGAGGCAGGAACGGTTTCGGCTACTGTTTATGACTGTATGTCAAGGGAGATTGATTACACATTAAGCCACTCTCAGGCAACAGTAAGCCTTGAAAAAGGCTCTGCGGCATCGGACGGACAGACATTTACCTATACAAATGGAGATGTTACAAAAACATACACAATAAAGCTTAATGTAATCCCTCTGCCCGGCAAGGAAATCTCCGAAGGCTTGAGTCTGAAGCATAATGAAACCTTTGCAGAGCTTGAAGAAGGCGATATTAACGGTCAGGATAACTGGACAGTTACAAACGGCTCCTTTGAGGTTGCAGAAAATGCAAAGGGCTATAACGGAAAGGTTCTTGTTATGAACGCCAACCAGAATGGCGCAAATGAATCCGGAGTATTTACTCTTGATGCTGACAAATACCTTTCGGCGCCCTTTACAGTTACCGCAAAGTTCTGGCATCCCGGAAGCATAGCAGACGGTGCCACCTACGGTGTTGATTACACAAACGGTAACCAGGACTTTATTGCAAGCTACATTGGTACCGTAAACAGAGGAGAGTTCCAGCTAAGAGCTGATGTTACAGGCGAAAGACTTCAGGTGCTTGATGCAGGCGTTACTACATCTGAAGGCTGGCATGAATTTGCAGTCAGCGCAGACGAAAACGGTGTTATAAGCTATTATATTGACGGAGAGCCACTTACATTAAACGGTACACAAATCAAACAGCAGCTTCCCGAAGGCGTGCAGGTAAAAGGCTTTACCTTCCGTAACGCAAACTGGGGATACCCCGACTACACCGCATACCTTGCCGACATAAGATTTTACGGTAAGGAAGAGGCTGTGCTTCGCGGTGATGCAGACGGAAATGGAAAAATAGCTGTTGCCGATGCAGTAAAAATACTTAAATATGTTGCGAGAGTTATCGGCACAGATGAAATCGTGACCGAATCCGCTGATGTTGACGGTGACGGCAAAATTGGTGTTTTAGATGCAACTGCAGTTCTCAGGTACATTGCAAGACTGACTGACAAATTATAATACAAGGACGTTTTCCTTAAAGAGCGTGTATATTTATAATATAATTAAAAAGGAGAGGTATTAATGAACACAAAAAAACTTTTGTCCATGCTGACACTTGTTTGTATGCTTGTGGGCTTACTGGTAGTCCCTGCATTAACAGTATCGGCGGCAGGAATCGAAATTCCTGCAAATGCAACTCTTGTACACTATGAGGATTGTGCAGACAACATAGGGTGGACATTTACCGGTAGCTCAGCAATAGTGGATAATGTATATGATTTGGACGTTAAAGGCGTACAATTCAGCAAAGCGGCTGATGTCGCAACATACATATTTCCACAGGAGGCACAGCTTGGAAAAAATGCTGCGGCAACTTTTAAGTTTCATAGTGATGCGGTGGGTCATTCTCCTCGTTTTGGCTTTACCTATTCCGACGGAACTAACTCTCACAGAGTTCAGGTTGGCGGTAATGTGGCAAGGATAGTACCGTCAAACAAATCATATACGCTGTGCTTTGACCATAATGTTGCACAGTATTACACCACCGGAACAGGTGTTGTACAATCTGTAGGCTGGCACGAATTTGCAGTTGTTTCGGATGAAAACGGCATTCTTACCTTTTACATTGACGGACAGAGAATTCTTGCTGACGGTAATGAGTTCAGTAAAGCGCTTGGGGAAAATGGTTACATAACCGGTATCTATGCTGATGTTCCGGGTTGGGATACCTCAAAGGTTAAAGGTGCCGTTGCAGATATTAAGATGTATTCTGTTCCTGTGGTTGACGGATTTAAAAGCTTCAGCGTTGGCGTAAGTGTTGCGGTAGTTGACGAGGAGACAGGTACAATTGATGTTGCTGTTTCTGAAGTTCTTAACAACAAGGTAAGCTTCGTTCTTGCAAATGCAAACGCAACCGTTGATATCGAAAACGGATCCTCAGCATCTGACGGTCAGATAATTACATACACAAGGGGAAATTACACAAAGGAGTACACATTAAACGTAACGGTTGTTCCGTTTAACGGTATCGAAATCCCCGAAGAGGCTATACTTGTTCATGAAAATGACTGTACGGATATAACAAACTGGAGTATGACCGGTGCTGCAATAGTGGAGGGCGCATACAATTACAACGGCACAGCAGCAAAAAGTTCTTCTTCAGGACATAATGCATATTATACGTTACCTGACGAAGCACGGCTTTCAAAGAACGCCATTGTTACTGTGAAATTTTACTCTGCTGTGATAAATCATGCATATGCAGCAGGCTTTGATTTAGGTACTGTTATAGCATTTGTTGGCGGTCGTTATCAGGGTAATACCCATAGCGGAAAGTATACGTTCTGGACAAAAACTGATGCTAATTCCAGAAACCAGAGTACAAGCGGAGTGGCAATGAGTATAGGCTGGCACGAACTGGCGGCAGTAATTGACAGCGAAGGAAATGTTACATATTATGTGGACGGAACCCGGACATCACAAACAGTCACAACAGCTCAGAAAATAGCAGAAGGCGAAAAGCTCGAAGGCATAAAGGCAGAAACCAATGGTTGGATAGAAGGTTTTGAGGGGGCAATTACAGATATTAAAGTTTATCAGCTTCCTGCACCTGAATACACAATTACCTTTGACCTTGGAGAAAACGGAACAACAGCTGACGAAACAGTTCTTACAGTTGAAGAAGGTACCGTTCCCACAGCTCCCGTTGTAAC
>JAZQCS010000134.1:0-32856 GCA_045546415.1 Clostridia bacterium
TCCTATATTATATTAATATTTTTTATTTTTATACTTATTATAAAAATTCGCTATTGACAAATTTTTCGCCTGTTTTTTCAATCTTTGCCGACCCACAGGTTACGGCAACCATACTTTCTTCAAGAATATTACATTTTTCAAAAGGAACACCTATAGTAAGCTTTACTTTGTCTGTAAACTCTTTGTTTTCTATAACAAAATTGTCATTTGAAAGACTATATTCAACAGAACCCAACAAATCATATCTGCAGGTTACAGTATAAATTGCAGAAAGAGTTTTTACAACCGGTTTTGCTGCCGCAATTGCAGCAGCTGCTGTTGAAGAATAAGCCTTTACGAGACCTCCGGTGCCGAGCAGAGTTCCTCCGAAATACCTTGTAACAACAACTGCAGTGTCCGTAAACCCTGCTTTGCGTATTGCATCAAGAGTGGGAAGACCTGCCGTTCCGGAAGGTTCACCATCGTCAGTAAAACGGTTAATGTTGTTATGTCTTGTGATGTATGCGTAAACATTATGTGTGGCATCACGATGCTTCTGTTTAATTGAATTCACAAAATTTATAGCTTCGTCCTCATTTACAACAGGCATTGCATAACCGATGAACCGTGATTTTTTTTCGATAATTTCAATTTCTGAAGGCTGAAGAATAGTTTTATAGCTTGTTTCCATCTATTTCACCTCATAACCTTCATATTTATAAAGGTATTTTCTGTCAATTAAAACATTAAGCTTTAAGCCCTCGTTTGTATATTCTTCACTTAAAACTTTACCTTCTGCACGCAAATCAGAAGCAAGACTGCCCTCGGAATAGGGGAGTAACAAACAAATATTCACAGTAGTTGCTGAAAGCTTTTTCGTAATAAGCTCCAGTAAGCCTTCTGCTCCTTCACCGGTTGATGCTGACATATAAATGTTTTCATCTGTGTTTTTCTGCCATGCGTTTTCAACATCACATTTATTGAATACGCGGACAATTTGCTTGTTTTCACAACCAAGCTCGCGTAGAAGCTTTTCGGAAACCTCAAGCTGAGATTTATATTCGGGATTTGAAATATCATTCACAATAATAAGCAAATCAGAAAAAACTGCTTCTTCAAGAGTTGACCTGAAAGCCTTTATGAGGTGATGAGGAAGCTTGCGTATAAACCCTACTGTATCAAGAAGCATAACAGTTCGTCCGTCTTTAAGTTCAAGGGCACGGGCTGTGGGGTCAAGCGTTGCAAAAAGTTTGTTTTCCGAAAGTACACCGGCATCTGTCAAAAGATTCATTATTGTGGATTTTCCTGCGTTTGTATAGCCTACGAGAACAACGGAGAAAAAACCGTCCTTCGCTCGCCTCTGACGGGCAAGATTCCTGCGTTTTTCCACCTCTGCAAGCTCGTTTTCCAGGGTTTCTATCCTTCTTCGGATATGTCTTTTATCCGATTCAAGCTTGCTTTCTCCCGGACCGCGGGTACCAATTCCACCGCCAAGCCTCGAAAGAGCAATACCTTTTCCCGTAAGACGGGGAAGCATATATTTAAGTTGTGCAAGTTCAACCTGAAGCTTACCTTCACTTGATGTAGCCCTGCCGGCAAAAATATCAAGAATGAGAGTAGAACGGTCAATAACACGAGTAGCGATGGCATTTTCAATATTTCTTTGCTGTGAACCGGAAAGCTCATCATCAAAAACAACAAGGTCAACATCATTATTACGGCAAAACTCTGCAAGTTCCTCAAGCTTACCTTCACCAAAGTAGGTTGCACTTTCGGGTGAGGGACGATTCTGCGAAATAACACCCACCACTTCAGCTCCTGCCGTAACAGCAAGTTCCTCAAGCTCAGCAAGTGTTGCCTGGGATGTATATTCATTTCCGGTTTTTCCGGTAATTACTCCGGCTAAAACCGTACGCTCTTTTTTGATTTCTTCAGCTATTTCAGGCATATAAACCACCGGATTCCCAATAATAATCTTTTCTTATTTTTATTATATCACATTAAAATACTTTTTTCAATAATAAATAATTATATTTATGTTAATTTTTTTAATGTATTGATTTTTTCATAAAAGAATGGTAGAATAGATTTAACAAAGTTAAATCTATTCAGCTAAATTTGCCTGACGGCGAGCTAGATGTGCTAAAGCACGCTAAATTACTTCGTAGCTAAATTGACCTTTGGTCAGCTAAAAGGCGAATTTAATTTAGCTGTTTTGAAAAAAACAATTTAGCTATGGAGCGAAGCGGAATTATTTAGCTTTGAACTTTAGTTCAAAATTTAGCTAAAAGAGTGTCATCTAAATCGTTCACTAATTTTAAAATAAAATTAAAATACAAATTCAATATGATACAAAGGAGGGAAGGCATGGTCGGTTTAACTGAAAAGGAAGCATTAGAGCTTATGAACCGCGGTCTGTATAACAAGGCTCCTGAAAAAACCACAAAAAGCATATTCAGAATTGTTTCTGATAATTTATTTACTTATTTCAATATTATAAATGTTTTATTATTTTTGCTTATTTGTTTGACAGGACAGTATAAAAACGGCCTGTTTATAGGTGTTCTCGTTACAAACACATTTACCGGCATTATTCAGGAAATCCGTGCCAAACACATACTCGATAAGCTAACGGTTATTAACCAGAGTGATGCCACAGTTCTCCGTGACGGAATTTTAAAAAAAATAAGCCGTAATAATGTTGTTTTAGGCGATGTTCTTTTCTTAAAAAAAGGTGATCAGGTCTGTGTTGATTGCAGAGTTCATGGATGTAAAGACTTATTTGCCGACGAATCAATGTTAACCGGCGAAAATGTACCTGTTTCAAAAACAGAAGGAGCACTTATGTATTCCGGAAGCTTTGTTTCTTCCGGTGAATGTTATGCTATTGCCGAAACTGTAGGAGAAGCATGCTACAGCGCTATAATTACCGCCAGGGCAAAGCAAAGAAAAAAGATTAAATCTCAGATACTTTCCGATGTAGAAAAGCTTGTACGGATAATGTCTTATGTAATTATTCCTGCAGGAATATTACTTTTTCTGTCGCAGATGTATTTAACTCACAACACCTGGCAATCAAACATTGTAGCAACTGTTGCGTCAATGATAGGTATGATTCCCAACGGTTTACTTTTGCTTATTACTGCAAGCTTTACTCTTGGAATATATCGTTTATTTAAAAAAGGCGGTCTTGGTCAGGAACCGGCTGTTATGGAAGCAATTTCCGAAATTGATACCATTTGTTTTGATAAAACAGGAACAATCACAGTACCGGGTACAAATACTGTCAGAGATGAAATTCCTGAACTTATCAGCTTTTTTTACAGTAAAAAAATAGATGTTAAAATTATTTCAGGTGATAAATCCGAATATGTTTCTGAAGTTGCACAAAAGGCGGGTATCTCTGACCCCGGGAATGTATGTGATTTAACCGGACTTAACGAAGCAGAAACAATTAAAGCAGCAACAACCTATTCTGTTTTTTGCGGAGCTGCACCCGAACAAAAAATGTGGATTGTTAAGGGTGTAAAGCTTTCAGGAAAAAAGTGTGCTATGGCAGGGGACGGAGTAAATGATGTCATGGCGCTTAAGGAGGCTGATTGCGGAATAGCACCCATGTGTGGAACAGATGCCGCAAAAGGTGTTGCAGGAATCATTCTTATGAATTCGGATTTTTCAGTTGTTAAAGAAGCTTTCAGCGAAGGAAAAAGAGCTGTCGGAACTCTTGCTTCAACCGCAAGTCTTTATTTCAACAAAACAACTTTTTCGCTGATTTTAACTTTGTTTACAATTCTTTTTTCAGCCATTTCTGATACTAAGTATCCTTTTGAACCTATTCAGTTAACTGTAATTAGTGTTCTTGCTGTTGGCACACCTTCTGTTCTTATGACAATGCATAGTAAAATCCAAAAAAGAAATGTAAATTTTTTAAAATATGTTCTTGGGAACGCCATCCCGTTTGGTTTATCAGTTTCAGTTGGCATAATCTCCCTGACTGTTTTTTCAAAAATCGGATTAATATCCGGTGTGGAGCTTTCCTTTGCGTCATACATTGTAAACGGAGTAATGTCTTTTTCGCTTTTGTTTACCTGTGCAAAGCCACATAACAAGCTTACATTATCAGTCTTTTCTTTGTTGTTATGCGGATTTTTATCCACTTTATGTTTTAAAGACTTTTTAAATTTAGGAATAATAAATGCTGCCGGAGTTATCTCAGCGGCAGCAGGAATTGTTGTGTCATTTTTTGTTGTATTTTTCACAAAAAAGCTTATTAAATTCTGATTATTTATCAAACCTGAGCCTGAAGCTGCATTTGCGGCACAGGCTCTCTTTTATTTTTCGTTGGGAAAAACCGTTATAAATGTCATTAAACCGTTCAGATTTAAGGATATTACAAAGCTCTTGTTCAAATATATTTCCGAGATTAATATCACCTTCGCTGTCAAGACAGCAGGGGACAACTGTACCATCTGAAAGTATGGCAATATGTGAACGGGTCCCAAGACAGAATCCTTCATCACCAATATCGGGCGAAAGGGGAGAGGGCCACTCAAATGTATCGCCAAGATTAAAAAATATGTTCTCTGCAAGGGTACTGCGTTTTTGTGAAAGTTCAGGATGTACTCCAAAACCTTGTTCTATTGCTTCAAGCATCCTTTCGTTTACAGGATGAGAACCATTGTCATATGTCCATATACGCAGAGAAACCATTTTTTCCGGAGCAAGAATTTTGGCACAGCGAATAATATTTTTTACATAGTTTTCAGCTGTTTCAACATTTTCCATACTATGCAAAGAAACATTAACCTGTCGGACAGATTTATGTCTTTTCAGCATTTCTGTATTAATTTTTAAAAGGGTTCCGTTTGTTGTTATATTCACCATCAGTTCTTCTCTGTCGCAAATTGTTAAAATTTTATCAATCCGAGAATGGGAGAGTGGTTCACCTTTTAAATGGAGATAAATGAAATTTGTAAATTTGCGAACCTGTGCAGCTACTCGCTCAAATTCTTCAACAGACATTTCCCGGGGAGCTCTTTTGAGCTTCGGACAAAATGAACAACTCATATTGCAAATGTTTGTGATTTCAATGTATATTTTTTTAAATCTCATAAATTAAACCTCTTATATAAAAAGTATATAAAAATAATGTTAAAAGGAAAATTTTCTAATATATATGTATTTATGGTATAAAAACTGAACGAACAACAAATTTGCAAAAACAGGGGTGTTAAAAGGATTTTTTTCTGATGAGTGTGTATATGTTACAAAAAAACTGAGACAACGGTATTTTTTCGTGAAAATGCTGTTTAAAGGATTTTACTTCAATGAATGTACATATGTCAGCAAAAAACTGAAGCAACGAAAAAAATACGGTTTTGAAACGATGAAAGGAAATTTCTCCGGCATATAGTTATTCATCAGAAGGATTTAAGATTAACAGATTTTTTTATAATTAAATTATAACATATAATACATTATTAGTCAAAATATTTTTATAAATGAAAGATAAAAAATGATGAGACCGTACCGGACCGCTGAATAGGTTGTGTATAGCATACAATATTATGATTATAAGCCAACTTACCTGAAATCAGGAATTCTTTATCATAAAATATTATTATTAATTTTCCTCAACTTGTTCTTCCAATTAGACAAAATATTAATTTTGTCTAATTGGAAGGTTTTTAGAGAAACCTGCAATAAAATACATCTGGCGAGTTATATCCCCGACAACAAAGGCTTTTTCATATCATGGTTGATGTAAGGAAACACTTTTGTATTTTATTGCAGGCACATAAGCTGTTTTAAATATTAATTGGCACTTGTTATAACAACTTGTTTTAAAGCTTCATTCCATTGAACTTCAGCACCGAGAGCCTCAGAGACAGCTCTTGCTGGAACATATGTGGAATCATTTATCAATTGTGGAGCAACGTCAAGCTCTGTTGAATTTTCGTTAACAGCCATTGTATTATTTCCAATCTGCAGCTTTACTGTAATTTCATCTTTAGTTATAACAACCGATGATGTTTGTTCAATCCACTCAACAGTTGCACCCATTTTTTCAAACAATTCGCGGAGTGGTACAAGTGTTCTACCGTTAATTATTACACCTTTTTTTGACAGTTGGGTGTTATTTAGTAAAATTATAGGGTTAATCCAGATGTTCACTCCCCCACCGGCTGCATAAGAGTTTAAGATGATTTTACCGTTGTTATCATATTCAGCGTTCAAAATAGCTTCATTGTAAAATATCGGAACATATTTTTCAAATGCAGTAAAGCTTGAATAATCAGTAACACCATTTTTTACATTTTCCTTCAGTGAATCATATAATTTATTGGTAGTGTAGGAAAACCTGAATTGTGTGTTTTCGTTTTTAACTAATATATCATATGTTGTTGGATAATTCTTTACTTTATTGGGATAAGAATATGTATTGTAAACACCCACAAAAGTTTTTTCTTCAGAATATGGATATTCCTGATATTTATCGTTGTTTCCGGATTCGTCAGGGTATCTTGCAAGTACGGGAAAAGGCTCTGTGATTTGCGTTTTACCGTCAACAAGTTTTCCGAAAAATTCAATATTACCATAGGACGAAATACTTAATCTGCAATAAAACGGACCGGAGGGCTTACCATTTTCAAAATGTCCTATATATTCTCCTCCCAATTCTGTCGTTTTATATTTAATTCGTAAATCCGCATATCCGATTCCGTGGGGTAAACCTTGCTCGTTGACCTGTCCTGTGTAACTGCCTGATGTAACCTTGTCTGTGGTGTTGGAAAGCAATTCGTTTAGTTCAGATTTCAACGAATATTCTATATCATCAAATTTCACCAAAACAGTTTTTTCTGTGCAATAACTTTGAACAGACTTTCCGTTTACAAAAACTTTAATTGGGCTTTGAATGATTTTTTCAGAAGTTCTTTCAGAAAACATTTTGTTCCATAATTCCTCATTAAACTCCGTTGGAACAGCATATTTTTCGCGGAAAAGTTCAAAATTACAGGTGTAAGGATTGTAAGTGTATGTATAGCCGTAAAATTTCAAATCATCTACAGATACATATGGGATATCTTCAATATAATATGTGTCTATAGGTACACCAGAAAGTTCGCAATCTTCGGCTTGTGTATATACATATTCGGTTGTGTTATCCGCCGTTTCGACGGGTAAAAATAAGGCTTTTCTGACGGCATACAAATCACTTGCTTCATTTACTCCTCCGCCTTGTTCTGCACCGTTCAGAATTAAACTGTCGCTTTCATCTTCGGATTCGGTTATAACAGAATCAGTATAATTTACAAATCCGCCATCGTTGTATTGAGTAAATTGCGAATAGTCATTTTCTGCTTTTTGACTATGACTGAATTTCATTCCCTTGGTATACAAAAGTTTGTTTAAAAAATTATTTTGTACCGACGTTATTGTGTAAATTTTAGGAACCGTTGTAACGGTACTTTCGATGAATCTATCATATATTATGCCGTTAAATTGTATTTCATCCGTCAACTTATACGGAGTCCAAAAACCATTTGAATCTATCATCAAAAGGCTTAAATCTAAGATGTTTGAAGTGAAGTTTCCTTGTGCTTTTGAAAGCTCTCCGTATATGTAAATATCCGTAACTGAGCCGTAGTTCCTGAATGTATTACCTTCATAAATAGATATAAATTTACCCGTAGGTTTACCATTGTCAAAAAAACCAATGTATTCTTTTGTTCCGCTGGAAGATGTCTTTTCCAGAGATAATTTACCAATGCCGTGAGGAATATGGGCTTCGTTAACTTGTCCATAGTAATCATAATTCAAATGTGAAGTATAATCTCTGGGAACTTCATTTCCAAAACGCAACGAAACTTTATTCGGTGCATTTTCAAGCTCTTCAATCATTTCATCTTCATATGAATAATCAACATCCGAAAGTTTTACGAGCATAGTGTTTGAAATACAAAAGGATTCCAGCTGTTTACCATTCACAAAAACTTTAATTTCACTCGGGATAATTTTTTCTTTTTTTCGCTGAGAAAACATTTTTTCATACATTTCGTAAGAGTAAAAAGGCAAAGAAAATTTATCCCTCGAAAGATTTATAATATTAGTTTCGGGGTCAAAAGAACTGTTATATCCATAATATTTTAAATCATCTACCGAAACATATGCTGTTTTATCAATGTAAAACGTATCTATCGGGACATTGCATATGTCGGCATCCTGGTTTTTGCGTTCTGCATATAATTCAGGTTGAGCATAAACACCTATTCCGCATAAACAAAAAACAACAATAAAAATTATAATTTTCTTCAATGTTATCACCTTTTTAATATTTTTATATTTTAATTATACATGATTTCCCAACTTTTTTCAACGACAAATACTTTACATTTAAGTAACATAACAGTTGACAAACGCATATAATTATGGTATACTTATAAAGAATTAAATATTATTCTTCGGGGCGGGGCGCGATTCCCCACCGACGGTGACAGTTTTCAAAATTGAAGTCCGTGAACAAACCTTCTGGTTTGCCGATTTGGTGCAATTCCAAAACCGACAGTTAAAGTCTGGATGAGAGAAGAATTTTTGACAGTTTGCTTTCATATTTTTCTTTTTTGCCCCGATATAAATTTATCGGGGTATTTTTATCCCCAAAAGGAGTTTTTATTATGGATTTAAAAAAATTAGCAAGAGTTTCCGCACTATGTGCAATTTCTGTTGTTTTAGTTTATTTAATACACTTTCCCATCATTCCCGGTGTATCTTTTCTCGAATATGATCCGGCTGATATCAGCCTTATATTTATCGGTCTCAGCTATGGTACCGGTTGGGGCATTATTGCAACTGCCGTTGTTTCTGTAATTCAAGGCCTTACTGTCAGCGCATCAAGTGGTATTATCGGCATTTTAATGCATTTTATATCAACAAGTGTTTGCGTGGCAACGGTCTCTATTATTCACAAAAAAACAGGCAAGCTTATCCCCTCTTTATTTTTCGGGGCGCTTGCCATGGTAATTATTATGATTCCGGTAAATCTTGTTTTTACAGGCATTTTTATGGGTACCGGTGTGCAGACTGTTGTAAAAATGTTAATACCTGCCATTATCCCCTTCAACGCTGTTAAGGCAGGTATAAATGTAATCGTTGCGGGAATTCTCTATAACAGACTTTCTAAAATATTAAATAAACTTTAATCTTTTTTGAATATCATGGTGAAGATAGCAACGGTAACCGTAATCAGGGATATACTGTCCATACAAGCCGTTGAAAAATCGCGGATTATAAAAGAATATGTAACCCACAAGGCGGTATTTACAAAGATGCTTATTCTTGTCAGAAAAAGCCCCTTAAACAGATTTAAACACAAGGTGTACTGAACTGTTGCAATTACGGGTAAAAGACCTGTAAACCCTCTGTTATTTGCAAAAACACCAAGCAAAACGGTTAAAATCAGAAAAATGTACATTACGGGCTTTGTGTATTTATCGTGTGCCACAATTATGTTTCGTACAGTTGAAATCAGCAAAGTGGTTATTCCGGCATATGAGCCAAAAAACAGCGAAGCAACCGCCAAAACCAAGCAATTAAGTGCCTGCAGATAAAAAATAGTTTTTCTGTTTTTTACTGTGCAGCTGATTGCCATAAAAATTGCCGCAATAAAAGAGATTATATTCCCTATTACAATATTTGTCATATGTATCACCTGAAATTAAGGCTACTGTAAAACAGTAGCCTTATGTTTTTTATTCACAGATTGGTTTTGATTTACCCAAAACAGCATTTTTTGTAATTATACATTTTTTTGTTCCGGGGTTTGAAGGTACATTATACATAACATCCTGCATAACATTTTCAAGAATTGAACGAAGACCTCTTGCACCGGTGTTTTTCTCTATTGCCTGTTTTGCCACCTCAACAAGAGCATCATCCTCAAAAACAAGCTCAACATCATCCATATCAAGCAATTTTTGATATTGCTTTGTAATGGCATTTTTAGGCTCTTTAAGAATTCGCACAAGGCTTTCTTCATCAAGAGGGTCAAGGCTTGTAATAATAGGAATTCTGCCAATAAATTCAGGAATTATACCAAACTTTACAAGGTCCTGCGGAATTACATCCTTAAGACGGTTTCCTCTTTCTAACTGTTTTTTGCCGTAAACCTCACCGCCAAAACCCATTGAGGTTGAATCGGAACGCTGTTCAATGATTTTTTCAAGACCATCAAAAGCTCCGCCGCAAATAAACAAAATATTGGTAGTATCAATTTTTAAAAACTCCTGATGGGGGTGCTTTCTTCCGCCCTGAGGAGGAACAGAAGCCACAGTACCTTCAAGAATTTTAAGAAGAGATTGCTGAACACCTTCGCCGCTTACATCACGGGTAATGGACATATTCTCTCCTTTTTTTGCAATTTTATCTATTTCATCAATGTAAATTATACCCTTTTCGGCACGCTTTACATCGTAATCTGCTGCCTGAATAAGACGAAGAAGAATGTTTTCAACATCCTCGCCAACATAACCTGCTTCAGTAAGTGATGTTGCGTCGGAAATTGAAAAAGGAACATCAAGAACCTTTGCAAGGGTCTGTGCAAGCATTGTTTTTCCGGAACCTGTAGGTCCTAAAAAAAGAATGTTGCTTTTCTGAAGCTCAACATCATCGTCTTTTTTTACATCAAGTGTGAGAATTCTTTTATAATGGTTATAAACAGCAACACAAAGTGCTTTTTTTGCTTTATCCTGCCCTATAACATAGGCATCAAGCATTTCTTTCATCTGTGCCGGTGTCGGAAGAGTATCAATTGTGTGCTCTGTTGCAACTTTTTCTTCAAACTCAACATTTTCTTCTAAAATATTAAAGCAAATTTCAATACATTCGTTACAGATAAAAGCATCAGGTCCTTCAATAAGTCGTTCAACCTCATTGCTGGCTTTACCACAGAATGAGCATTTGCAGTTTTTTGAATCCTTTGACATTTTTTCACACTCCTTAAGGTTAAACTGTGAGCCGGATTTTTATGAATCCGGCTCACAACTGAATAATTATCTCTTAGCTATAACCTTGTCAATAAGACCATATTCAAGGGCTTCGTCAGCTGTCATATAGTTATCTCGCTCTGTATCAAGTTCAATAACTTCAAGGGGCTTACCGGTATTTTCACTAAGTACTTCGTTTAATGTTTTCTTGATTTTAAGAATGTTTTCGGTATAAATTTTAATATCAGTAGCCTGACCCTGAGTTCCGCCAAGAGGCTGATGAATCATAATTTCGCTGTGAGGAAGAGAAATTCTCTTACCCTTTGCACCGGAAGAAAGAAGGAAAGCACCCATACTTGCTGCAAGACCGATGCATATTGTAGATACATCACATTTAATGTAATTCATTGTATCATAAATTGCAAGACCTGCAGTTACACTACCACCGGGGCTGTTGATATAAAAGCTTATATCCTTATCGGGGTCCTGACTTTCAAGAAACAAAAGCTGTGCAACAATTGCTGCTGCGGATTCGTCGTTAACCTCACCATTTAAAAACACAATACGGTCAACCAAAAGTCTTGAATAAATATCGTAGCTTCTTTCACCACGGCTTGTCTGTTCCACTACATAAGGAGTGGGAATATAATTTTTGTTCATTTAAATTACTCCTTTCTATATCAGCAGAACTTTGATTTAAGAAAATTATTTTACTTTAACATTTTCTTTAAGGAAGTTCAATGCTTTTTTAACAATAATGTCATTTTTAACATTTTCAATTCCGTTTTCACCAAGATATTCCTTAACCTTATCAGCTTCCATTTTGTACTGCTCAGCAATTGTTGCAATTTCACCGTCAACCTCTTCATCAGAAGCTTCAAATTTCTGTTCTTTTGCAACAGTTTCAAGAACAAGTCTGCCCTTAACATCAGCAAGAGCTCTGTCCTTCATGCTGTCACGGAACTGTTCGGGGGTCATACCTGTAAACTGAAGATACTGTTCAAATGTAATGCCGGGCATCTGCATCTGAATTCTGTACTGCATATCCTGGATATATTCATCAATCTGAGTCTGAACCATTGCGTCAGGAATATCAAACTCAATTGCATCGCAAACGCTATCGACAATTTTACCGGTCTGTTCGGATTCTGTTCTCTTTGCAGCATTTTCTTCAAGCTTAGCCTTTGTGGAGTTTTTAAGTTCTTCAAAGGTTTCAAACTCAGAAACATCCTTTGCAAATTCGTCATCAAGCTCAGGGTAAACCTTTTCTTTAATAGCGTTAACCTTAACCTTGAATACAACAGCTTTACCTGCAAGCTCAGGAGCGTGATATTCTTCAGGGAATGTAACATTTACATCGCATTCCTCACCGATATTTTTGCCAATAAGCTGCTCTTCAAAGCCGGGAATAAATTCACCGGAGCCAATAGTAAGATTATGGTTTTCACCCTTACCGCCTTCAAATGCAACACCGTCAAGGAAGCCTTCAAAGTCAATAACAGCAATGTTACCGTTTTCAACAGCCTTGTCTGTAATGTCAGCAAAGGTTGCAACTCTTTCTCTCATATTCTGGATTTCACTATCTACTTCTTCATCTGTTACAGAATACTCAACCTTTTCCACCTTTATGCCCTTAAGCTCAGGAAGAGTAATTTCGGGCTTAACAAAAATCTTAGCTGTGTAAACAACACCCTCTTTACCGATTTCCTTAACATCAAGTTCAGGAGCAGAAACAGGCTCAAGTTCATTTTCCTCAATTGCCTTGGGGTATGTATCCTGGAAAACAAAATCAAGAGCATCTTCATAGAAAACACCTTCACCATAGGTTTTTTCTATAAGAGCTTTAGGTGCTTTACCCTTTCTGAAACCGGGAATAGCAATTTGACCCTTAACCTTTTTATATGCTTTTTCTACTGCATCAGCAAACTGCTCTGCATCAACAGAAATTTCCAGCAGAACTTCGTTATGTTCTTTTACTTCTTTTGTTACTTTCATTTTAATAATCCTCCTAAAACAATGGTCTACAAACCATTATATATTATTACATTTTATATTATACAACTTTTTGGAAAATTTTTCAATCGTGTTTTTACACAATTTTTAAAAACTTTTCGAGCTATTTATGTGATTATTGTACCCAAATAAGTCAAAGACTAAACAATAATTGTAAAATCATTCAATAATTTCCACAATTGAACCGGTAAAATCTATATCATCGCCCTTGAAAAATCTATCTGTTCCAAGAAGAAGAGCTACTTTACCGTCAAGGTAAAAACCGTTATTGTTTTTGAGTCCATCGCCCTTTATAGTAAGAAGAACATCAACTCTGCCGGGAATTTCGGCAATTGCATATGATCCGTCATTTTTAATTGCAACATCTGTTGCAACAGCGGAAACCGGATCTTTTTCAATGACGCCCATAAAAGCTCCGTCATCATCAAAGAGAGTGTCCCCTACTTTCAGATATTTCAGAGAGGTTTCCTTGATGTTATCAATTTTTACAACATAAGAGCATTCTGTATTTTCCGAATTATCAGCATGACCGCCAAAAAACTTAATTCCAACAAAAGCAACTGCTGCAATTACAAGAACAATAAGAGCAATATCTATAACGCTGATTTTACCAAAAAGCTTGCCTTTTTCATCAATAAACATATTATTCCCTCCCTACTGTTCAATCTTTTCAACATCGGTAATGTATGCTTTAAATGCATATTTATCTGTTTTGTAATGAACAGCTTTTCCTACTTTAATTTCAGTATCATCAATCATTGCTGTTTTGTCATTTAAAACATAGGAGCTTTCGACAACAAGAACGACGGTCCTGTTTTCCGGATGTTCAGATAAAACATATTCTCCTGCATTTGCATTAAAAATATTTGCGTAGTAAGGCTTGTTGCTGACAATATTAACAATTTTACCTTTAACGGTTTCTTTTGCGGAATCCTTAAGCACATCGTTTTCCGCAATTGCATCTGCAACCTCAGGCTTTAAGTTGTCAGCGGTTAAAGTATACCGAACAATATGGTTTGCTGCTGTTGTGTCAGTATCTGCATTAGTCTGCCAGTTGCCTGTTGCATAAAAACCGAAGCCGGCAATCAGAACAACAAAACACAGAATGATTAAAACATCAATAAAATTAAAGCGTATTTTTCTTTCTTTTGACATATTTCTTACCTCCCAAGATATACACTTTCAATATTTTTTGCGTATATTTCAGCTCTGAATTTTTCATTGAAAATTCTGACCGAATTTTCCGACATTGTCTTGTAAATACTTTCATCTTTAAGTAAAATTTCTATCTTTTCAGCCATTGCCACGGGTGAATGTATAGGAAACAAAAAGCCATTTACACCATCCTGAATAACACCGGGATTACCACCGTAATTGCTGACAACAGCAGGATTTCCGAGACACATTCCTTCAAGAAGAGAAATGCTTGTTGCTTCTGTGCCATAGGATGCATTTGCACTGATATCCGTGACCGCACCAAGGCTTTCCGGGTCTGTTATAAACCCTGTAAAATGTACATTTGCATTTTTTGTTTTTGCATAATCCTTAAGTTCCTGCTCAACAGAGCCGGTACCTGCAATAATAAACTTTACATTATAACCCTTCTGTTTGATTATTTCAGCGGCATCTATAAAACATTTATGACCTTTTACAGGTTCAAGCCGGGCAATAATTGAAACAACCTTCTGACCGTCTTCAATGCCGAAACGCCGGCGGAGTGATGCTTTTTCTTCATCCGAATAGTATCTTACCGGAGTTATTCCGTTAAGAATTACTTTGATTTTCTTTTCACTTATGCCAACAGCTGTAAGATTATCCTTTGCCGCCTCGGCAACAGCAATTATATCATCCGAAAAAATTGATGAAATCAGCTTGTTTGCAAGCTTTCCGGGAAGACTTTTCATTTTTGCCGATGGTTCATAAACGCAATGGAGAGTATAGACAATTTTTTTAACACCGCAAAGCTTAGCTGCAATTCTGCCGGACATTGAAGCATGAGTGTGGACAACATCAGGCTTAAGAATTTTCAAGGCCTTTTTCAGCTCTTTAATTCCCTCGCGGCTTAGTGATTTATCAGCAATACCCTTTGCTTCATAAACCTTAACATTTCGTTTTTTAAGCTCAGGAATAAGCTTGCTTCCTTCCGGAACAACAACAGTTAAATCAATAATTTCACGGTTGTAGTTTTCACCGAAAATAAGCACACATTTTCCTGCACCGCCAATATTTGAATCTGTAATTATATTTACAACTTTAGTCATCCTTTTTCACCTCCGCAATATCACGAAGTGCAGCTGCAAATGCAAGAATTATAACAAAGAGAGCGTAAATACGGTAGTTATACCATACATTATCAAACATACCTTGTAAAAGATATCCTGCCATTGCAGATGCAAAAGCAACAGCATAAACCTTAAAATTACTGTTTTTTCTGCAAACTCTTCCGGTTGTTCTGAAATACATAAGAAGAACTACAGCAAGCATAATAGCACCAATCAGACCGGTTTCTGCAAGAATCAGCAAAAACAGATTGTGAGGATGCGGTGCTGTAATTGCGCCAAGAGCATATCTTGGATATACGCTGTTAAAGGCATCTGAACCAAGACCTATACCGTAAAGCCATGTGTCCTTAAGCATACGGCAGGTTCCCTCCCAGATAAACACGCGGTATGCGGTTGATGTATCCGCAGTATTTCCGATGCTGAGCAATCTGTCAATAATACTCTGCGGAATAACAAAAGGTAACGCAAACACGCCTACTGTCATAAAAACAAATAACTTCTTACCGCAGAGTGCAAGGAAAATTACAGCAGCAAACATTATACCAAGCCAACAGCCTCTTGAATAAGTAAATACCATACATAAAATCTGCATAGCTCCCGCCAGGGCATAAATTAACTTTCCTTTTACTGTTTTAGCGGCAAATAATCTCGCAATTGTAAGAGGTATAGTAAGAAGGAAAAACTCACCTAAAACATTGGGGTTTTCAAAGGTTGAACAGGCTCGGCCGGCAATTTCTTCAAACATTTCTTCATCCTGCCAGGTTGTTTTGGAAAGACCAAATATCTGCTCAATTATTCCGTAACCTGCAACACCCGATGCCGAAAGAATGAAAAAATCAAGAGTTGCAAAAAAGGTTTTTGCATTTGCAAGAAAACGCCTGAGCACATAAAAGAACAATATAAACGCAATATAAACAGCCGAAATTTTAGCGCTCGAAATAGGTTTTTCGGATATTATAACACCGTAAAGATTCATAAAAACAAGACCTGCTACAGCAAGATCAAAGCCGTCAAATTTATACTTTTTATCTTTTCTGGATAAAAACGAAATAAAGGAAAGAGAAAATGCTGCAAGCATAAGGGCCACAACTGCCATTGTTGGCATAAAAGGCAATAAAATTACTGTAAAAAAGCATAAAAACCCCGGCTTGTAAAACAAAACAGTTACTGCAACAAGTGCAATTACAGCAAGCTGAAGCATAGGCACAATACCCATTGCACCGAAAACAGCACCGCCTATAAGTGAAATTGCAAGTGAACGGTGAGGATGGCTTTCAAGGGTGTATGGATTAGTAAAAAGGCGTATTTTCAGCTTGTTTACTATAAATTCATTGTTAATTAAAACGGAAATTGAAATATTTGCAATTGTAAGAACAAGACCAAAAACGGTAATGGCAATGAATCGGTTGCTTATAAAACCGTTTGCAGCTCTGTCAATTGCCATAGAAATGAACCCAAAGGAGAAAATGAAAATTCCATAATATCTGATGGGAAGGTAAAACAGATTATTAAACAGAAAATTCACAGATGACCCGATAATACTTTCGCTGTATTTTGTTTTTAAAAACCGGAAAGGTTTTCCGAAAACAAAATCCGAAGCATTAATTATTTTTTCAAGAAAAGCAGATATAAAGGAATCCTGAACAAATTTTCTTGTTCTTTCTTCACAAAATGTGTAGTGTACAAAGCTTTTTTCTGTGAAGCTTCCGAAAAAGTTCATAATAGCAGTCCATATTTTAAAATATATACTGTTTACAAACCAACATTGAATTTTCCCGGAAAGATTTGCAAAAAACGAAAGCATAAAACTATTCTTCATGGTTTTCTCCTTTCTTAAGAATTGTATTCAAAAAGGTTTTAACCTCAGGAATTTTAAAAACAAAAAGTAAAACAATGTAACAAACAACACCGCAAACAGCAGGTATGCAAAGATTCAAAACCCTGTTTACAAAGGTTTCGCAGTCAAATGGAAGAACGAGTTTTACAACAAAGGTCAAAACGGCTGAAATTACGCCCGGCAAAAGAATTCTTGCAGAGTCAACCACAAAACCTGCTGCTTTTTTGTTGAATTTTGTAATTAACAAAAAGGAAAAAACAGAGGTAAAAATTACAGAAACAGATGCTGCAAGAGCCAGGCCGTTTATACCCATAACGGGAGAAAGAGTAAAGGAAAGAAGAATGTTTATTCCAATCCCCAAAACTGCTACAATCATTGGGGTTACAGATTTTCTTAAAGAGTAGAAGGATTTGTACATAATCTCCTGCATTGCATAGGGCAGTATACCTATAGAATAGAACAGCAACGCTCCCCCACTCGCCTTAACAGATGCTTCACCAAACTCACCTCGTTGATAAATAACCCGTATGATGTCGTCACTCTGAATAATAAAAACCATTGCAATGGGTGTTACCGCAAGAATTACTGTTTTTAATGATGAATAGAATACATCAAGCCATTTTTCTCTGTCTTCTTTTGCAACCGAAAGCCTTGAAAGGCGTGGAAAAATGTAATTGGTAAGGGACATTGCAAACACACCCGCTGCAATAAGATACAGCTTGTTTGCATAATTTATTGCCGATACTCCTCCATCAATTCCGGAGGAAATTCTTGTGTTAATCATTACATTTATAGGTTGTACCCAGGTTCCTACAAGAACCGGTAATGCAAGCTTGCAAACCTCCCATATACCACGGTCAAAAAAATGCAGTGAAAAACGGAAGCCCTTTTTAAGTGTGGAGGGCATCAGAATCAGAAACTGTAACGCCCAGCCTATTACAAGAGAAATGGCAAGACCTGTTATGCCGAAATATTTTTCAAGGGTAACAAGATAAATTATGCACACAAGACTTGAAACCATACTCATTACAGCCGGAAGATTATATTCTCCCATTGATTGCAAAAGCCCTACAAAGGTAAATGCAGAGGCGATAGATATAACCATGGGAAACATAATGCGAAGAAGTTTTGTTGCTAAAGCTGAAGCCTCCGGGCTGAGGTCCGGTGTTAAAACAGATATCAGCTGTGGTGCAAAAACAACACCAAGTAAAGCAATGAAAAAGCTTATAATAAATATGTTATTGAAAAACACAGAGGCAAAACGCTTTGCTCGTAAATCTCCGTCCTTTTCCATGAATTTATTAAAAACAGGAATAAAGGCAGCTGAAATTGCCGAACCGAGAATCATATCAAAAAAGTTTGTAGGTATTTGCGATGCGGCAACATAGCTATCTGCCTGCCAGGCTGTGCCGTAGGTGTATGCAATTACCATTTCTCTCGCCTGACCAAGCACTTTTGACATAAGCATAGCAAGGAAAATGAACCCCACCGTTCCTGCTGAATTCTTTTTATTTGTCATATTATAAAAACCTCTTTACTAAGTCTTTTGTAAATTTAATATTTATTATAACACATTTTTCCTCATTTGTAAAGTATTTATATAATTATAAGAAAAGCCGGAGTTTTCCGGCTTTCTAAAAGTTAAATTATGAGATTCTTCAACCTTCAGTTTCGGAATGACAGTTCGGGTTAATGAGGTTCCCTCTCTCCTTTGTCATTCTGATGGAGCAAAGCGACTGAAGAATCTCATAAAGATGACAAAAAAGGCACGTCCCCAGTGTCACCCTGCCGATTATTTAAACACAACTGTTACGGTGTACCAGGAGTAGGTTAAACCGTCCTCGCCGCCGTGAACTTTAACCTGATAGGTCTGTGTTGTGCCTGCACTTCTGCGCGCTACAACATAACGGTCAAATGTATCTTTTTCCTCGGTTTTGATATCACCGTGTGCAAGGCTGTAACCCGATTTTGCAGTTAAAACTCTTCTGGGTCTTGTTGCTTTTGTGAAATTATTATCCACTCTTACCGCAAAACCTGCCGATGTTACACCCGGCAATGTTTCGTAATAAATTGTCTTTGCCTCATTGTCAAGAACAAAACTGTCGGGGTCTGCACGAAGGGGCTTAATTTCATCAATGTCAACATCGCCCAAAACAATGGGGTCACGAAGAGCAATTGTCATTTTGTATGTAACACTCTCGTTGCCTTTGATGAGAATAACATCCACATAAATTCTTGTGCTGTCCTCTTTTTTGAAAATCTTCATGGGTACGTTTCCAAGAGCACCTCCACCGGAAGTTTCGGTGTTTACACCGCTGGAAAGCAAGGTGTATTTGCTTGTGTTTGTGTTTGAAAATCCCGATGTTGCACCGTTACTGCTTGTAAAGTTGTAGGTTACTGTGTAGCCTTCTGCAGGAATAATTGCTACACCCATTGAACCTGATTTGTTAATTACCGGGAACCTGTCAACGTTTATGGCTATTTTCTTTGTGTCATCATTGAAACTTGCCTCGTAACAACGAAGAGTTGCAATGTCGGCTATAGGTGAGCCTGTAGGCTGAGGTTGTTCCTTTGCTTCAACCTTAACTGTACAGGTTGCTGTGTATCCACCATCTTCTGTTGTAACTGTAATTGTAGCTGTACCTTCACCTACTGCTGTTACAACACCATTTTCAACTGTTGCAATGCTTTCGTCAGAGGAGGACCATGTTATATTCTTGTTATCCGCATTTGCAGGTGAAATTGTAGCAGTTAGAGTTTCGCTTTCATCAATATTAAGTGTTAACTCAGTTAAGTTCAGTTCAACGCCTGTTACTGCAACGCCTTTAAAGTTGTAATGAATGGTAGCATTGAAAAGCGGCGAATTGTAACTCAAAATATTAATTATTACCCAGTCTTCTTCACTGCCGTAGTAATATACATCTTTCAGGCGGCTGCACTCACAAAATGCAGAAGAACCTATTCTTGTTACACTGTCGGGAATGGTCACACTTGTAAGGCTGGTGCAATAATAAAATGCATAATCACCTATGCTTGTTACACCGTTTCCGATGGTCACACTTGTAAGGCTGGAGCATCCATAAAATGCCCACTCACCTATTCTTGTTACCTTGTCGGGAATGGTCACACTTGTAAGGCTACTGCAACCCGAAAATGCAGCATAACCTATGCTTGTTACACCGTCGGGAATAATATAAGATGTAGCGGTATTGCCAATGGGATACTGAATTAACGCTGTTTTGTCTTTATTAAATAAAACACCGCGTTCATCGCTTGAGTAGTATTTATTTTCTACATCTACATTTATGCTTGTAAGGCTTCTGCAATCCGAAAATGCACAATCACCTATGCTTGTTACACTGTCGGGAATGGTCACACTTGTAAGGCTGCTGCACTCTTCAAATGCAGCATAACCTATGCTTGTTACACTGTCGGGAATGGTCACACTTGTAAGGCTGCTGCAATCCTGAAATGCATAAGAACCTATGCTTGTTGCACCTTCTGATATTTTTACCGATTTAATGCTATCCCGGTAACTATACCAGGGGGGTGCTTGGCCATATGTCCAGCCGTACATGGATCCGCTGCCGCTTATTGTAAGCACGCCATCATCAGAAAGCTCCCAGAAAAGGTTGTCGCCACATTTGTTTGGTTTCTTAACTGTAACCAGACAAGTAGCAGTAAAGCCGTCGTCTTCTGTTGTAACGGTAATTGTTGCAACGCCTTCGCCTACTGCAGTTACAACACCGCCGTCAACAGTTGCAACAGTTTCGTCAGAGGAAGTCCATGTTACATTTTTGTTGGTGGCATTTTCCGGAGTAACGGTTGCAACAAGAGTTTCGCTTTCATCAATATTAAGTGTTAGCTCAGTTGAGTTCAATTCAACGTCTGTTACTGCCAAGCCTTTAAAGATGTAATTAATGGTAGCATTTAAAAGTGGTTGATTGTTCCTTCCAACATTAATTTTTCCCCAGTCTTCTTCACTGCCGTAGTAATATACATCTTTCAGGCTGGTGCAACCGCTAAATGCCCCAATACCTATGCTTGTTACACTGTCGGGAATGGTCACACTTGTAAGGCTGCTGCAATGAGAAAATGCACCATTACCTATGCTTGTTACACTGTTTCCGATGGTCACACTTGTAAGGCTGCTGCAATGAGAAAATGAAGAATCGCCTATGCTTGTTACACTGTCGGGAATGGTCACACTTGTAAGGCTGCTGCAATCCCTAAATGCATACGTACCTATGCTTGTTACTCTGTCGGGAATATCAATACTTGTAAGGCTGCTGCAACTCGTAAATGCATAATTACCTATGCTTGTTACACTGTCGGGAATATCAATACTTGTAAGGCTGCTGCAATCCCTAAATGCAGAATTACCTATGCTTGTTACACTGTTTCCTATTATTACCTTCTTTACACTTGACCTGTTGCTGTACCACGGTACATCTGAAGAATATGACCAGTCATACATTGCACCTGTTCCGCTGATTGTAAGGGTACCGTCATAATCAAGTGTCCAGGTTAGATTATCGCCACAGGTTCCGGATGCAATTATGGTAGCACCACCTTTGTAGTTGAAAATAATGGTAGATTTTTTTAAAGGATTGTTATTCGATCCTATGGTTATATTGTTCCATTGTTCTTCACTACCGCTGTAATACACAATCTCAAGACTTTCGCAATAATAAAATGCAGAAGAACCTATGCTAGTTACACCGTTTCCGATGGTCACACTTGTAAGGCTGCTGCAATATTCAAATGCATAATTACCTATGCTTGTTACACTGTCGGGAATATCAATACTTGTAAGGCTGGTGCAACTCCAAAATGCAGAAGAACCTATGCTTGTTACACCCTCGGGAATATCTATACTTGTAAGGCGACTGCAACCCGAAAATGCAGAAGAACCTATGCTAGTTACACCGTTTCCGATGGTCAAACTTGTAAGGCTGCTGCAATCATAAAATGCAGCATCACCTATGCTTGTTACACCGTTTCCGATGGTCACACTTGTAAGGCTGCTGCAATAAGAAAATGCAGAAACACCTATGCTTGTTACACCCTCGGGAATATCTATACTTGTAAGGCTGGTGCAACTCCAAAATGCCCGATCACCTATGCTTGTTACACCCTCGGGAATATCTATACTTGTAAGGCTGCTGCAATATTCAAATGCATAATTACCTATGCTTGTTACACTGTCGGGAATAATATAAGATGTAGCGGTATTTCCAATGGGATACTGAATTAACTCTGTTTTGTCTTTATTAAATAAAACACCGCGTTCATCGCTTGAGTAGTATTTGTTTTCTACATCCACATTTATGCTTGTAAGGCTGCTGCAATAATAAAATGCCCGATCACCTATGCTTGTTACACTGTCGGGAATATCTATACTTGTAAGGCGACTGCAACCCAAAAATGCAGAATTACCTATGCTTGTTACACTGTCGGGAATGGTCACACTTGTAAGGCTGGTGCAACCGCCAAATGCAGAATTACCTATGCTCGTTACACTGTTGGGAATGGTCACACTTGTAAGGCTGCTGCAACTCGTAAATGCATAATTACCTATGCTTGTTACACCGTTTCCAATGATTACAGACTTAATACTTGACCTATAGCTGTACCATGGTACATTTGAGCTTGACCAGTTAGACATTGCACCCCTGCCGCTGATTGTAAGGGTTCCCTCACCATCAAGGGTCCATGTAAGATTATCGCCACAAGTACCGCTTGTTGCCGCACTTACCTGTGCAGGCACTACTGCAAAAAGCATGAGCACCATACATAGAGTCAGCATAAAACTTAAAACTTTTTTCATTTTTTTACCCTCCGCAAAAATTATGTAATTATACCAATTTTAAAGGACATCTAATATAATATCACATTTTGGAATATTTTTCAATACGTTTTGCAAAAAAACGGGCAAAATGCCCGTTTTATTTAAACAATCTCTTCAATGTTATAGGGTGTTGTCTGATATACAAAATAGTTAAGCCAGTTTGAATAAAGCAGGTTTGCGTGACTTCTCCAAGAAACAATCGGCTCCTTTGTATCATCATCGCCCGGAAAATAATTTATCGGAACTTCTATGGGAAGTCCGGCATTTTTATCACGCAGATACTCGTTTTTAAGAGTTTCCGCATCATATTCCGAGTGACCGGTTACAAAAATCTGTCTGCCCTGGTCTGTTGAAATAACATAAACGCCTGCCTCCTCTGAGGAAGAGAGAATTTTCAGCTTTTCGCAAGCTTCAACATCCTCGCGCTTAATTGTAGTATGCCTTGAATGAGGTACCATAAAAACATCATCAAAGCCCCTGAAAAGAATTGAGCGTTTATAGTCCGCCTTATGGGGAAATACACCAAAAAGTTTCTTTTCCAGCGGATATTTCTTTATGCCATAATGGTAATAAAGCCCTGCCTGGGCACCCCAGCAGATGTGGAAGGTGCTTGTAACATGAGTTTTGCTCCATTCCATAATTTCACAAAGCTCTTCCCAGTAATCAACCTGTTCAAATTCCATTTGTTCAACCGGAGCACCGGTAATTATCATACCGTCGAACTTTTGACCTTTTATTTCATCAAAAGTTTTGTAAAACGCCAGCATATGGTCACTTGATGTATGAGAAGCTTTATGTGTGGCTGTCTGTAAAAACTCAAGCTCTACCTGAAGAGGTGTATTGCCAAGAAGTCGTGCAAGCTGAGTTTCTGTTGTAATTTTTGTGGGCATAAGGTTAAGAAGCAAAATTTTAAGCGGCCGGATATCCTGAGTAATTGCCCTTGTTTCAGTAATTACGAAAATATTTTCTTCGTGCAAGGTTTCAGTCGCAGGAAGAGCATTAGGTATTTTTATCGGCATTTTACAGCCTCCAGTGCTTGTTTAATATCTGCAATAATGTCATCAGCATTTTCAATGCCAACAGACATTCTGATAAGGTCAGGTGTGATTCCTGCATCAACAAGCTGTTCATCAGTAAGCTGACGGTGTGTGGTTGATGCCGGATGAAGCACGCAGGTGCGGGCATCTGCAACATGAACAACAATTGCTGCAAGCTTTAAGCTGTCCATAAACTTTGTTGCGGCTTCTCTTCCGCCTTTAACACCGAAAGAAATTACTCCGCTTGCACCTTTGGGAAGATATTTTCTGGCAACATCATAATCTGCACTTGATTCAAGAAGCGGATAGTTAACCCAGGCAATATCATCGTTATTTTCAAGGAAGGTTGCAACCTTCATTGCATTTTCGCTATGGCGTTCCATACGAAGATGAAGAGTTTCAAGAGAGGTATTAATCATAAAGGCAGACACAGGGCTTGGAGTTGAACCAAAATCTCTCATAAGCTGAACTCTTGCCTTTGTAATATAAGCAGATTCACCGAAATCTCTTGTGTAAACCACACCGTGATACGATTCATCAGGCTCGCAAAGTTCAGGGAATTTGCCGTTTTCCCAGTTGAATTTACCGCTGTCAACAACCATGCCTCCAACAACCTGAGCATGACCGTCCATATATTTTGTTGTTGAATGAACAACAATGTCAGCACCAAACTCAAATGGTCTGCAAAGTATGGGGGTTGCAAAGGTGTTATCTACAACAAGGGGTACACCGTGTTTATGAGCAATATTAGCATAACGCTCAATATCAAGAACATTAAGTGCAGGATTTGCAATGGTTTCACCGAAAACAAGACGGGTGTTTTCATCAAACAATTTTTCAATTTCATCATCAGATATATCGGGAGTGATGAAACGGGTTTCTATACCAAGCTTTTTAAGAGATACGGCAAAAAGGTTAATTGTTCCGCCGTAAATAGAAGAAAGGCTTATAATGTTCTGACCGCTTGAGGTAATGTTCAAAACCGCCATAAGGTTAGCCGCCTGACCTGAGGATGTGAACATTGCACCAATACCGCCTTCAAGCATAGCAACCTTATCCTCAAGATAAGCAAGTGAAGGATTGGAAATTCTGGAATACATATGACCGGGAGCCTTCAGGTCAAAAAGCTTGCCTAAATGCTCGGAAGAGTCATATTTATATGTAGTGCTCTGGTAGATTGGCATAACACGGGGCTCACCGTTTCCGGGCTCATAAGCACCCTGAACACATTTGGTTTCAATTTTAAAATCTGACATAAAAAATCCTCCTTATATTATCAGAATAATTTTAATATAATTCTATCACAAAAAGCTTAATATGTCAACTTTTTTATTGACTTATATTTGAAAATGTTATATAATAATAGAAAATAGTTTGAAGGAAAGATTATATGAATTTAGGCAATTTAACATTAATTAACAATATATTTGCAGCACCTATGGCAGGAGTCAGCGACCTCCCCTACCGGGAAATTCTTAAAGAAATGGGTGCCGGGCTTGTTTTTACTGAAATGGTAAGCTCAAAAGCTTTGTGGTATAAAGACAAAAAAACTCATCAGCTTATGGAAATGAGCGAGAACGAACGCCCTGTAGCAGTTCAGATTTTCGGTAACGACCCTGAAATTATGGCATTTGGTGCAAAAACCGCAAGAGAAGCCGGTGCAGATATCATTGACATCAACATGGGGTGTCCTGTTCCCAAGGTTGCCGGTAACGGTGACGGCAGCGCTCTTATGAAAGACCCGATACTTGCCGGAAAAATAGTAAAAGCTGTAAAAAAAGCTATTGATTGTCCCCTGACAGTGAAATTTCGTAAGGGTTGGGACGACAATAATATCAACGCTGTAGAGTTTGCCGAAATCATTCAGGAAAACGGTGCGGACCTTGTTACGGTACACGGAAGAACAAGAGCACAGATGTACAGCGGCAAAGCTGACTGGGAGATAATTTCCCGTGTAAAAGAAAAACTTGACATTCCTGTTATTGGTAACGGTGATATTTTTGAGCCGGAGGATGCTGTTGAAATGATAAAGCAAACCGGCTGTGACGGTGTAATGCCTGCCCGGGGTCTTCAGGGAAACCCCTGGCTGATAAAACAAATTTCAGAATTGCTTGAAAACGGAGAGGTTCTCACCTATCCCACTATAGAGGAAAGAAAGGAAATGGCTTACCGCCATGCAGCGCGTCTTGTTGAAAAATACGGAGAATATAACGGAATCCGACAGAGCCGCAGTCACCTTCTGTGGTACATGAAAGGCTTTAAGGATGCAGCAAAAATCCGTGGCAAAATGGGTACTGTTGAAAATCTGGAACAGGTAAAACAAAGACTTGCTGAAATATAAAGAGGAATATTTATGAAAAAAGGAATAAATGTTAAAAATACAATTCTTATTTTTATTATACTTTTTGTTGTAATAATTGCTGTTGATGTTATTTTCCTGAATGATAACTACTATGAGGGTATGTTCTTCAAAATGGACACACAGATAACAATAAAAGGCGATGGCTACAATATGGATCTGGCAACAAGAGATATTCTTGAAGCAATAGATGAAATTGAACTTGAAATGAGTGCTCACAACAAAAACAGCACTTTATATAAGCTTAATAAAGAAAAAACTGCAGAGGTTTCCGGTGATACAATAAAACTCCTCAGACTTTCTCAGGAGGTTGCCGAAAAGTCCGGAAATGCTTTTGATATAAGAATCAAGCCCGTAATGGATGTATGGGGTTTCGGAACGGATTTTCCTCAAAAGCCCGATGAAACCAGACTTGCAGAAGCTCTTGAGACAGTAAAAGGTACAGAAATATCAATTGAAAATAACACAGTTTCTTTAAACAACGGAAAGCTTGATTTAGGCGGTATTGCAAAAGGTCACGCCACAGACAAAGCAAAGGAAATTCTTGAAGGCTACGACAAAATAAATTACGCTGTACTTAATTTCGGTGGAAACATTTTCACCTACGGAAAAAAACCGGATGGTTCAAAATTCAGGATAGATATAGATAATGGAAAGGACGGTGTTTACGCAACACTTTCTCTCGATAACGCTTTTGTTATAACCTCCGGTGGATATGAACGGTATTTTGAGCAGGACGGTGTAAAATATCACCACATAATAGACCCCCAAACCGGATATCCTTCTGAAAACGGTCTTGTTTCAGTTACAATTGTTTCTGACAACGGTGCTCTCGGAGATGCACTTTCAACTGCTTGTTTTGTTCGGGGTCTGGAAAACGGAATGAGGCTTGCTGAAGAATACAAAGTAGGTGCCGTTTTTCTTGATGAAAACAATAATGTTTATACAGTTGGCGATATAGATATTCAATTATATGACGGATATACTTTAATTAATAAAAAGGACACATCAAACTGATGTGCCCTTTGCTTTTTTTAAAGGAATCTGTGAAATTATAACGGCCCCGAAAATAAGAATACAACCGGCTATTTCCCACCACATCATTGGTGATTTTGCGGCACCGGGAATTACCCTCTCAACAAAAATTGCAAAAACGGATTCAAGGCTTAAAAGAAGTGTAATAACAGTAGGGTTTGCATTCTTCTGTGCAATAATCTGTAATGTATAAGCAACACCGCTTGAAAAAACACCAACATACAATACAGGGAGGATACATTGCATAATGTCCCCTATTTCGGGGGTTTCAAAAATAAACATACATATTGAAGATACTATTGAAACAACACCGAACTGAACACAGGAAAGCTCTATGCCGTTTACATCACAAAAAGAATCAATAATTAAAATATGTACAGCAAAAATAACCGAGCATAAAAGCACAAGCAAATCACCGGTAGCAAGCTTAAAGCCTTCGCCATAAAGACAAAGAAAATAGAACCCCGCAACACTTATTATAACTGCAATCCACACATTAAAGCTTGCTCTTTTTTTGAAAAACAAACCGAGAAGCGGTACAATTACAACATACATGGCGGTTATAAAAGCACTTTTTCCGGCACCTGATTCAGCAATGCCCGCCTGCTGAAGGTTGGATGCAATACTGAGGGCAAGACCGCAGCAAACACCACCAAGAAGTAATCGTTTGTTGTATCTTTTTTTGTTTTTTACAACAGCAATAAAACCTGTTTTTCTGCCAATTGCAACAACTGCAAGCAGTACAAAAAAAGCTACAATGCCTCGTAGGGCGTTCACCGTAAAAGGTCCTATAAATTCTGAGCATTTATCCTGAGCAACAAAAGCAGAGCCCCAAATGAACGCCGCCAGAATTGCACAGAGATTTTGTTTCATTGTTTTCATATTATTCTCCTAATAAAAATATCTTCCCGGGAAATAAAAAATATTTTGTTATAATTTCCTCTCAATTCTTTATTGCAATACTAATACTAAACTAAAATCAAAGAAAAGTCAAGTTTTTTTATGAAAAACGTTGACATATTTTTCATTTGTGATAAAATACTATTAATCAAAATTAAGGTGGTAGATAAAATGGGCGAAAATTTATCAGAGCTTTTAAAGCTTGCGCTTTCCGACGAAAAAGTCAAACAAATGCTTATTAATACCAGGTCTGAAGGCGACCCCATGGATGCTTTCTGTAATGCTGTAAATTCACTTGGATTTGAAATTTCTCTTGCCGACCTTGTCTGGGGCGGTGAAGAATATTGCGCGGCAATGCTTCGCAGTGTAAATGGCGGCGGCGTTGATGCCTTTGACAGCTGGACAGATTTTTATGAGCTGTTTTTTGCATCATTAGAAAGATAAAAAACAAAAATATACCTTATAATAACAACAATTTTGTTAAAATTTACGAATATTTTTTCTTGTTAAATTATTGACAAGGTTTTTGGATTGTGGTATAATGATAGACATACCATAAAACAATTTATTTTGATTTTGGAGGTAATTTTATGTTTGAAAACTATGCGCCTTATCTTGTTCTGGCTGCAGCTTTGGTTGCAATTATTTATGCAATCATTCAGTTTTATGCAGTAAAGAAAAAACCTGAAGGTACAGAAAAAATGGCTGAAATCAGCGGAAAAATCCGTACCGGCGCCATGGCGTATCTTAAACGCCAGTACAAAACAGTAGGCATTTTCTTTGCAATTATGTTCGTAGTTCTTTGTGTACTTGCTTATTGCTTTGACGGAATTTTAAGCCCCTTTGTTCCTTTTGCTTTTGTATCAGGCGGTTTGTTTTCCGGTCTTTCCGGTTTTGTAGGAATGAAAATAGCTACATATGCTAACTCACGAACCGCAAACGGTGCAAGGGAAAGTCTTAACAAAGGTTTAAAAATTGCATTTGCATCCGGTTCTGTTATGGGTCTTACGGTTGTGGGTCTTGGCCTTCTTGATATCAGTGTGTGGTTTATTATTCTTAAATTTGTATATGGTTCAGATGTTTCTTCAATAATGAGTGCTATGCTTACCTTTGGTATGGGTGCAAGCTCTATGGCCCTTTTTGCAAGAGTTGGTGGCGGTATCTTTACAAAAGCTGCCGATGTAGGTGCCGACCTTGTAGGTAAGGTTGAAGCAGGCATCCCTGAGGATGACCCCAGAAATCCTGCTGTTATTGCTGATAATGTTGGTGATAATGTTGGTGACGTTGCAGGTATGGGTGCTGACCTTTACGAGTCCTATGTTGGTTCAGTTATATCCTGCGGAGCACTTGCACTTAGCGCAAACTACGGAATTCAGGGTGTTCTTGTTCCTATGATTATTGCTGCAATCGGTATTATTGCATCAATTATCGGCTGCTTCTTCGTAAGAACAAAGGAAAATGCATCTCAGAAGAATCTTCTTTCTTCCCTTCGCAAAGGAACATACATCAGTTCAATTATTTCAGCTATTGGTTCAGCTGCAATTATCATTTTCTTTAAGGATGTTCCTGTTGGAGTTATCGGAGCTGTACTTTCCGGTCTTTTTGCCGGTGTGCTTATCGGTTTCTTTACAGAGTATTACACTTCTGATAGTTATAAACCCACCAAAAAGCTTGCAAAATCTTCCGAAACCGGTACCGCAACAATTATTATCGACGGTCTGGCACTCGGTATGCATTCCACAGCAATTCCCGTTGTTATAATCGGTATCTCAGTTCTTGTAAGTTATTATTTTGCAGGCGGTACAGAAAGCTTTGCACAGGGACTTTACGGCATAGGTATTTCTGCTGTTGGTATGCTTTCAACGCTTGGTATTACCCTTGCAACAGATGCTTACGGTCCGGTTGCTGACAACGCAGGCGGTATTGCAGAAATGTCAGGTTTAGAGTCTACTGTTCGTGAAAGAACAGATGCCCTCGATGCTCTTGGCAATACAACAGCAGCTACAGGTAAAGGCTTTGCAATTGGTTCTGCTGCACTTACTGCACTTGCTCTTATTGTTTCTTATACTGATAAAGTTGGTCCGGATGGACTTAAATTCCCCCTTGACCTTGCAATAACCAACCCCAATGTCCTTATCGGCCTTTTTGTTGGTGCTATGCTCCCCTTCCTGTTCTCTGCTTTCACAATGCAGGCTGTAGGCAGAGCGGCTCAGAAGGTTGTTCTTGAGGTTCGCCGTCAGTTTAAGGAAATTACCGGTCTTATGGAAGGAAACGCTGAAGCAGATTATGCAAAATGTGTTGATATCTGCACAAGTTCCTCTCTTCGTGAAATGATTCTTCCTGCAGCACTTGGTATTGTATCCCCCATTATTGTAGGTGTTGTGCTTGGCCCTAACGGTGTTGTAGGTATGCTGGCAGGCGCACTTGTTTGCGGTTTTGTACTTGCAATTATGATGGCAAACTCAGGTGGCAGCTGGGATAACGCTAAAAAGCACATTGAAGCCGGTAACTTTGGCGGTAAAAACTCCGATAACCACAAAGCAGCAGTTGTTGGTGATACTGTAGGTGATCCTTTCAAGGATACAGCAGGTCCCGCGGTTAACATTCTTATCAAGCTTCTTAGTATGGTATCAATCGTATTTGCCGCTGTAATTGTTAAAATTCATATGTAATTAAATTTTAAAAGGCATCGATTTCCGATGCCTTTTTCTATACAAAAAAATCCTCACATAAAAATGTGAGGATTTTTTCAATTAATATATTTTTGCATTCATTTCGTTTACACCGGAAATATACACAGCGTAAGCATAACCGTCCTGTACATAAAAATTTTCAATGCCACCTCTGATACCGGCATTTAAAAATGTAATTGTACCGTCCGGGTCAACTCTGTAAAGGTTGTAATAGAAGTCTTCAACATCGGTTCTGTCTTTATATTTAGGATTATGGTGACCATACGCAAAACCGACAAGAGTTCCGTCCTCAAGTGCGGTAAAACAATCCAGATAAAAACCGTTGAAATCTTTAAATTCAGATTTAAGCAAAAAATCATCATATTTTTGTGCTGCTTTTCTGTTTCCATTAAAAGAAACATATTTTTTACCGGGAATCATATTGGATTTTGCAGATGCATCAGAAACTACATCCCCGGTCTGAACCATAGCTGTGCCACATTTAGGGCAGAATTTCCAGCCGTTTTCAACCTTTGAACCACATTCATGACAAAACATTCTTCATATCTCCTTTCGTTTAGAACAATCCGCTTATTACACCATTTTCATCAACATCAATTTTTTCAGCAGCAGGTACCTTAGGAAGTCCGGGCATAGTCATAATATCACCAGTAAGAACAACCACAAAACCTGCACCCGCAGAAACCTTTACATTTTTAATTGTAACGGTAAATCCGGTAGGAGCACCAAGCTTTGTCATATCATCCGAAAAGCTGTACTGAGTTTTAGCCATACATACAGGTAATTTGTCAAAACCAAGCTCTGTAAGTGCCGCTATCTGCTTTTTAGCTGCCGGAAGAATGCTTATACCTTCACCACCGTAAACTTTTTTAACAATTGCTTCAATTTTATCTTCAATAGAGCCTTCAAGACCGTAGCTGAAGGTGAAATCACCGGGCTGTTCACAAAGACGAACAACCTCTTCAGCAAGTTCAATACCACCGTTACCGCCTTCCGCCCAGACATTTGAAAGAACAACATTAACGCCCAGCTTCTTACATTCATCAATAATAAGCTCAACCTCTTTGTCTGTGTCTGTAGGGAAACGGTTAACAGCAACAACTGAGGGAAGCTTGTAAACATCCTTAATGTTTGAAACATGCTTTAAAAGGTTTGGTATACCTTTTTTAAGTGCATCGAGGTTTTCCTCCCCAAGCTCGGTTTTAGGAAGTCCTCCGTGCATTTTAAGTGCACGGATTGTCGCAACAATAACAACAGCCGAAGGAGTAAGTCCTGCATAACGGCACTTTATATCAAGGAACTTTTCGGCACCAAGGTCAGCACCGAAGCCTGCTTCAGTAATTGCATAATCACCAAGCTTCATTGCCATTTTGGTAGCAATAACCGAGTTGCATCCGTGTGCAATATTTGCAAAAGGTCCACCATGAACAAAAGCAGGTGTTCCTTCTAAGGTCTGCACCAGGTTGGGTTTTATGGCATCCTTGAGAAGTGCTGTCATTGCGCCTACAGCCTTTAAATCCCCTGCGGTAACAGGTTTTTCGTCATAGGTGTAAGCAACAATTATTTTAGAAAGTCTTTCCTTAAGGTCTTCAATGGAATTTGCAAGGCAGAAAACAGCCATAATTTCGGAAGCAACTGTAATGTCATATCCGTCTTCTCTGGGTACACCGTTAACCCTACCGCCAAGACCGTCTGTTACAAACAGGAGCTGACTGTCGTTCATATCAACACAACGCTTCCAGGTGATTCTTCTAGGGTCAATGTTAAGGCTGTTACCCTGATAAATATGGTTATCAAGCATTGCTGCAAGAAGGTTGTTTGCTGCACCGATTGCATGGAAATCGCCGGTAAAATGAAGGTTAATGTCCTCCATAGGTACAACCTGAGC
>JAZQCS010000135.1:0-2303 GCA_045546415.1 Clostridia bacterium
CGGATATACGATAAAGCTGCTTAAGTAATAATTGAATATAAAATAATCTGTGTTCATATAACTTACACAACCGAGCAGAGCCTTAAAACTCTGCTCGGTTTTCTGCTTTACGCTACCTTATCATTACCCGCCATAAACTGCTCAAAGTCAATGTTAAACTTAATTTTCATCCTACACCTCTGAAAAAACGCAACACTTTTAATGTAACTAAACGAAGATATTTGTTGAAATCACGGTGCGGGTGTGATAAAATAACTACCAAAATGTCGAAAGAAGCTGTGTGTTTTATGTTAAAACAAAAATCTTTGGTTGAAAGAAAAGGCTTTGCGTGCTTTGCACTTATTTTTGGCCTGGCGGGCTTGCTTCTGATGGCGCACCACATATTCAGTTACGAGAATGTTCTCCGACCGTTTATGGACTACCTGATTGAGAATAAGGTGATTACCAATGACGTAAGCGGCTTGACTTTCCTCAGGATGTTTACAAACGAATCCAATATTCTGGTGAATATCTATCTGATTTTGTTTGCGTTTGGTGTTTTCGGCAGTGACAGACTGTATAAATTCACGCACAACGAGCTGCTGAGGGGAGCTGTTACCCTGAATATAGCAGTTACGGGAATTATCTATTTTACCGTACTGCTTCCGAGCAGCTCATCTTTTCCGCTTGAAGTCAACGGAGTAAGCACAGGCGGTATGTGGTTTTCAAATGTAATCAATACCTGGAATCATCTCATTACGCCTGTTTTGTTTACTGCATTCTGGTTTTTTCCGGTTGAATGGAAAAAGGTTAATGTTATTAAAAATGCTTTGATGTTCCTCATCTATCCCATCTGTTATTTTGTGATGTGTATAATCTGGGGAGGTATAGACGGATTCTATCCGTATCCCTTCCTCAACGGCAGACAGATGTGGGAATTTATTCCCGGTTTGAAGGGAACACCCTATAACCCCGTGACAGGTGTATTTCTTCTGGTGGCAGTTGTGGTTATTCTTTCTGCAGTGTTTTTCGGGGTCGGATGCGGACTCAACGCGATTCATAATTCGATTGTCAACAGAAAGAAAACTGAAGCATGATTCATTTTGCAAAAACCTCCGAGTCTGCTCGGGGGTTTTCTGTTTTATGTATTGTATCTCAATCCGTTTCTGGTGTGTCTTTGCGGCTTTGTTGAAAACTTAATACATTTATGGTACAATTTTAAAAATTCTGTTACAGAATCTTATAGGGGAGTGTAAGTATGAATAAATATGATATCGCGGCGTTTATCTGGCCTTCATACACGGGCGATGAGCCCCGTACCCGTATTTTCTGGCCCGACGGCATCGGCGAATGGCAAACGGTCAAATCAATGACTGACAAGGGATATAAGGGCTGCAGATGGCCCCGTGTACCTTTATGGGGATATGAAAACGAAGCGGACAGCCGTGTTATGGAAAAGCAGATAGATTGCGCTGTTTCTTATGGCGTAAATGTTTTTATCTATGACTGGTATTGGTATGACAACCGTCCGTTTCTTGAAAACTGTCTTAACGACGGATTCCTGAAGGCAGAGAATAACACAAAAATGAAGTTCTGTCTTATGTGGGCAAATCACGACGCTACACATCTTTGGGATAAACGCAACTCTGACCGTGACCTTTCAACCGTGATATGGAGCGGAGTGGTTACACCGAAGATTTTTTCGGAAATCTGCGACAGAACCGTTGAAAGGTATTTTTTGAAAGAAAACTATTATTGCATTGACGGTTGCCCTGTTTATATGATTTTTGATATTGATAATTTTATCCGTTCCTTCGGTACAAGTGACGAGTGTAAAAAAGGAATTGAGGAGTTCCGCAGAAAAACCGTTGCCGCAGGCTTCAAGGGGCTTCATCTGCAAATTGTCCATTGGCGTAACCGCGTGTTCAATTGGCTTGACGATGCTGACCCGCAAAAGGGCACAACCTCTGCCGAAATGTATGCTTTTCTCGGCGCTGACTCCGTAACGAGCTATAATTGGGGTTGCTCAACCGACTTTGACGGAGATTACAACGAGGTTACAGACAGATACATCGGCGAAATTGAGGAAGAATCAAAAGGACTCGGCATCCCGTTTTATCCGAATATTTCCGTCGGTTGGGATAATAATGTAAGATTCAACGATTTTGTCCCGGGAGTTGTGGAAAACAATACACCTGCAAACTTTAAGCGAGCCTGCGAAAAAATCAAAGCCTTTGCGGACTCTTCGTTTGGAAAAGGTGTTATGAAAGCTCCGTTCATTACCGTCAACAGCTGGAATGAATGGACGGAAACAAGCTACCTCC
>JAZQCS010000136.1:0-15476 GCA_045546415.1 Clostridia bacterium
GCTCGGTGTTATGAAGCCCCGCATTTGCGGCGGCGGTTTTCACAAGCTCCCGTTTTGTTTTTGAAAATGCTACAGGGCAGGTGATATAGGCTTTGGTTACTTGCTCTCCGCACTGACTTTCTGCGCACTTTTTAAGGTACATAAACAGTTCCTTGTATAAATCCTGAGGATACAGGGAAAGTGTTCCGAGCTGATATGCATCCTTTGTTCCTAAATCCCGCTTGAACTCGTCCTTGAAATTTGCAAGATTTTTATATCTGACCTGCATAGCCGCCTGCCCCACAAGAATTTTGCCGTCGTTTTCCGCAAAAACTGCCGAGGGAATGGAGTTTTCCTGTCCAAAACCCGGTACATTTGAAACCCTTATAACTACGGGGTTTCCCTCTTTATCCAAAACACTTATGCTCGAATAGCTTGTTCCTATATCTATGCCTGCTATCATTTTTCTTCACCTCTAAAAATCTGTTTTATTGAGTACAACTGTATATAATCACTTCTTGAGGTCTTATAAGCTTTTCTTTATATCTGTAACCCATTCTTGCCGTTTTTACAATGGTGTTTTCCAGTGCCTTGTCACTTGTTTTTTCTGTTCCCGTAATTGTTTGCGTTGCGGTATCAAACACGCCTGTATTATTCAATACGGTTACATTATTCTGCTCCAGCAAGTGAGAGGTTTCCAAAAGAACGGTATCTATTATTTTTGCACTTTGCTCAGCCATTTCGGGATTTTGCATTTCTATCATACCCTGGCGCAATATCAGGTTGTCTCTCATTGCTATTACCGATTTAATCATATTTACAACCGTTTCGTCGTCGGAATTCGTCTCGTTTTTTGCGGGTGTAATGAAATTTTCACTTTCGCATACGGTATTCTCAAAAACAGATTCGTTATCTGCAGGAAAAACGGCTTCATTTCCTTCAAACAGATTGTCGGAAAAGCCTTCTGTTTCCTTCTTTTCCTGCGTATTTGGTATAGCATCTTCACAATATTCCGCCTTTATACGGGTTTCGTATTCATTGATTATATCGCCCAGTTGTTTGTTGATTTCAACAATATTTTTTTCTATTGCTCCGCTGCTGGCTATGTTTTCTATGAACAAAAGCAACACACCGGGAATTGCAAGATTACATTCCAACAGGGGAAGCTTAAGGTCATCAAACAAAACATTCATATTGTCTACCATACCTTGTAATTCTTCATATGTATTATCATAATTTGACATAACAAACACCTCTTTTTGGTTTTGTTTAAAAATTGCAGGGGGATAGGATTGCCGATGCATCCCACCGCACCCTGCAACAGATGCCGTTACATTTTTATTTCTTTTGCAATGGCTACCATTTCCTGTTCAAGCTCAACAATTTTTGTTGCATAGCCCTTCAGTTCATTCTTGCGCTTTTCAACCTCATCAGGGGAAAGAGTACAGCCCTCTTTGATTTCCTTGGAGGTTTTCGTTAACAGTTCCGTTTTTTCCTTTAACTGCTCCTGGAAGCTTAACGGAATTGATGAACTGAGGTCGTAAATTGTATTGGACACCATATTTCTTATGGATGCCAGAGATTTATTGATGTAGTTTGAAAGAGATGTGCGGATGTCGCCTACGGTTTCACCTTTAATAACTCTTCTTGCATCACATATACCCTTTGCACCGCCGATTGCACCGCCGATGCTTCCTCCGATTGCTGCTCCGATTTGGGCGCCTACATAAACACCGCCGGGACCTCCCATAAGGCCAATGGTTCCGCCGATTATTCCTCCGGCAATAGTTCCGAAGGAGGCTCCTCCTGCTGTGCCAAAGGTGGTATTTCTTCCGATTGTCATTGCCTTGTCAATTGGGGGCAAATTCGGCTTGGGCAAAACCAGCTTGGTTTTAGGGTCGAATTCAATATCGTCAAAAGCCTCGTTATCCACGGACATATCCAGACCCAGCTCTTTGTTGATTCTCATACATAAATCGGTGGTTCCGTTCATAAGAGTCTGTTTGATGTCATAAACCGTTTCGGTAATGCGTGAATTTACATAGCTGAGTATGTTTTCCCTTTTGGATTTTGAAATCTTCGGGTTTGACATACCGCCTACGGGCAGTTGAGCTGCTATATATTCGTTCAGCTCCTGCTGCAGCTGAACAATTTTATTATTACTTATCTGTGAAGAAAGCTTATTAAGCTCTGTTCCGATTATGGTCCGCCACTTTGCATTTCCGTCCTGAAGCTTCTTTATCTCTTCGGCAGTTGCGTTAAGCTTGTCGGCAATCTCCTGTGAAATAACATTTCCTGAAGCAAGGGCATTGTATTTAAGTTGTAAATCCTTTTTTATGGTATTGGTTTCCTTTGCCATAATTGCAAGGAAGGGGGAAATAAGGATATTTGCTCTTTTTTCTGAGACGGTTTGCCATATCAGCTTTTCAAGAAGCTTAAAATTACTTAAGTTGTAAAATTCTTCGTTTTTTGTTTTAAGATACATCTTCTTTGAGGTGTTGGATACGGGAATAATAACGATTTTGTTCTCATCCATTCCAAGCTGCTTGCTTATTTTTGCTCTGTTATCTGCCACAACAATGTCGTAATTCGGGAACTTGTCAATTTTTGTAACAATAAAAATAATATTTTTGCAATGCTTATATGCAGTTTCCAGGAATTTAAGCTCGGTTTCGGTAAGAGGAGAGCTTGCATCACTTACAAACAACAGAACATCTGTTTCCGGCAAAAAGCCGTATGTAATTTCGGCATGAGCAATATTAAGGCTGCCTACACCGGGGGTATCTACAAACACAAGTCCCTGTTTGAGCTTTTCGTTGGGAATTTCAATATTCAGACATCTTACGTTTTTCTCGTTGTCTTTGTTGTATTTTTCCGAGGCGTATTCGGGAATCTGTTCCCGTGTAATGTTTACCGCACGTTCGGAGGCATTGCCCTCATCATCAATCTCTTCAATAATTGCCGTGATTTTTTCGGTTTCCCCGTATCTTACAATGGTTACGATGTTTGTACACACATTTACATCTATGGGGAACAATCCGTCCTCTTCAATGAGGCTTTCAAGATTGCTGGATTTACCGCGCTTTACTTCTCCGGCTGATACAACAAGAAGGTCCTTTTTGTCGAAATGTTCCTTGGTTTCCTTAAGTGTTTTTGCGGAATTCTCATATCCGAGATTTTCTGCCTCGGTTATACCCTTTTGGAGCAAATTGCTGAAATCTGTTTTTATCTCATTATACTCTCTCATTGTAAAAAACCTCCGTTTTGATTATATTTTATAAATTCTCGTCTGTCTGAAAAATATCTGAAGATATCAGTTCATCAAAAATGCTGTCTGTTTCAATAATTATACCGTCATCGTCAATTTCGTTGAATATAAAGGTATCAATATCGGTTCCGTCCTCAAAATCCGTAATTCTTTCGGGGATAATGTCTTCACCGTTTTCGAAAGCATCCATATTTACAGATAAGCTGTCAAGAAAGCTTTCCAACATATCCGTTTCATTTAAAAAATCAAACATCCCGTCTTGCTCACCGAACAGAGCTTCCTCGGTATCGGACTCAATATCATCAAACAGTTCCTGAAACTCATTGTTTATATCCATCAAATCACCTCACTATTAATACACATCCAGTACATTTTCCGTAAGTACGTTACGCATAAAATCCATATTGGGGAAAAGTATTGGCGACAAAACCTGTCGTGCAGGATTATTTGCATAATCGAAGCCCTTTTGAATTATCTCCATTCTGATTTCAGAGGAGGGATAATCTTCGGTTTCTATGTTATAATCCCTTAAAAATTCACATAAGCCTTCGGGAGAAAGCCCTGCCAACCCCAGAGAAATTCCCGCAAGGTAGTCGGCGCACATTTCGTGTTGAATATTTGTAAGCTCAAATCCGTTTTCGGTAAAAATTTTTTCTGTAATATTATGACCTATTTCGTGACCGACAGCACCTACAATCTGGTCAGCACCGTATGTTTTCGCATCTTTCACGGTACTGCCGACATCATAAAATAATATGCCGTTTTCTACAGGGAACATTGCAAAACCGCTGTTGGGATCCTGAACAACTGCGGGACACGCCTGCCTGAATTCATCGGTTATATGCTCGGCAATAGTGCTTATATCCTCGGTTGTAACCTCATCCGGGTCAACGCCATCCAACCACGAACGGTATGTAGTGCTGAAAGCCAGTCCGTTATCTGTCAGGCCCGTAAAGGAAATGTTTGAAGAATTAACCGGAGCGTTATTTTCAAAAAGATTTTCTTCCGTTGAAAACTCTTCAAACAGGGTTTCCGTGAAGGCTTCATCATTATCAAGCAACCCGAATGTCATATCCGACAGGGCAACCTCTTCAAGTGAGCCTGTATCATATTCCGGAATCTCCTGCAGTTCATCGATATCATCAACCGTTTCCTGAAGAGCAAAATCTGTTTCGTCCAGCGAAACAAAAAGACCTGTTCCGTCCGGCTGTATTATGTGTGCAACATCGGGGATATCGTCACCCGTAACATCCATCAGCTCTGCAATTCCGCCAAACTCACCATCTTCGTCAATAACTACAAATTCATCATCAAAAAACATAATCGCTACCTCCTTTTGTTTCTATTGTATCGAATCAATACGGAAAAATCAATACCTTTGTAATAATCGGTCGTTTTTATGGTATATTCGTTCTCTGTTGTATTCTTAATATACATCTAATACGTTTTCTATAAGTTCGTCCCTTAAAAAATCCAGATCCGGGAACAACACGGGGGATAATATCTGATGAACGGGATTGCTTGCAAAATCGTAGCCCTTCTGAATTATCTCAATTCTTTCCGCAGAGCTTGGGTAATTTGCACTCTTGCAATCATGGTCCGTCAAAAATTCATATTTGGCTTCGGGAGAAACCCCGGCCAGGCCCATTGCAATACCTTCCAGATAATCGGCACACATTTCCTGCTGAATTCTTGTAAGCACAATTCCTGTTCCTTCAAAAGCTTTTTCGGCAATGTTGTGTCCCACCTCGTGAGCAACAGAGCCCACAATATTATCTATTCCGTATATGTTCGCATTTGTGACCGTGCTGTCAATATCATAAAGCATTATGCCGTTCTCTACGGGGAATATTGAAAAACCTTTTCTGTTGTTGTCTGTTATAACTGCCGGGCAAATCTGTTCGAACTCATCTGTTATATGCTCGGCAATGGTGCTAATATCTTCCGCCGTAACCTCATCCGGGTCAACTCCGTCCAGCCACGATTGATATGTATCACTTGTTATAAGCCCTCCGTCAGTCAGACCTGTGAAGGAAATAGGGTAGGGACCTGTAATTCTTATTTCGTCAAGAATACCCGATTCCTCAAAATTTACATCTGTAATTTCTTCCGTTTCAAACATTTGTGACAGGGAAGTTTGTATCTGTCCGGGTTCAATATGATGACTCATTCCTCCAAGCTCATCAAGGGAATCGGGCAAATCCGGAACAGAAGCGTCAAACACTTCGGTCAGCTCGTCGGATACGGGTTCAAACGGCATATTTTCGCTGTTTTCAAGCCCGGTTAACGATGATATGAAATCCTCAATACCTTCCGCTGCATTTAATTCGTTGTCATCGATATTGTCTGAAAAAAACTCGTTGAAAAACATAACCGTTACCTCCTTTTGTTTCTATTGTAGCAAACAAAAACCGCAAAATCAACCTCTTTGTAATAATCGGTCATTTTTGTGTCACATATGATTGCTTTGAAGGTTATTTAAACAGACAAAACCTCTCGAAAAAGTCTATGGTATCGGCGTAGTGCCTTTTACTTATTTCAATTTCTTTTCCGCTGTTGAGTACAATTACTCTATTTGTTCTGTCTATGAATTTTATGGAGGTGACATTCACTATAAGGCTCTGATGACACTTTACAAATATGTTTTTCGGCAAAGATTCATAAATTTTTTCAAAGGTTGCATAAAATGAAACTTTATCCAGACAATCATTGCTGAATACGGTTACAATTCTTTGGGTGTTTTCAAAATAATCTATTGTGTTATAGGGTAATTTATAAAGCTTTTCCTTTGTTTTAATTAAAAAACCCGTAGTGCCGTGAAGTTGCTGCTCTAAAAATGCCGTCTTTACGCCGTTGAATATATCCCTGACCTGAAAAGCATCAAAAATTGCACCGGAAGGTCTGTATTTCAACAAGTCAACCACCTGTGTGTTTTCATCAACCAAAAACACTATAGAAGATTTCAGATTATTTCTCCTTATAACTTCGGCAATTTCGTATGTTTTTTCACTTGTACAGTCCAAAAGGCATATATCATAAAAAAAGGGGTCTTTTTCCACTTTTGCATAAAAGGTTTCAGGATTTATCGGCTGCCGCGGGGTTTCAACCCGTGTATTGCATTTTATTTTACCAATCAGCTTATCAATCACGGCTTTTACAAATTGCGAAACCTTCGTATTATCGCTGTATATCAGAATATTAAGCATTTTTACACCTTCCTTTAAAAACAGACATAAGTTATTTATTCAACTATTGCAACTATCTGTGTGATAAATTTAGATTTATCCTTATGCTGTGGGGGTCCTTCAAGGTAAAGATTACGGAATGTACCTGAAAGCTTTATATTATTTTCTTTTGCATATATCAGAAGCCTTTTTCGGGCTTCCGGAATCTCTTCATATGCTCCGTGGTGAAAGAACGAAATTGCTTTCAGCCCGGGAATTTGTTTTACATATTCCCCCGTGCTTTCAGGCGGAACGGCAACACAATATGCTATTTCCCCGGGTGTGTCAGCAGAATACTCGGTAAAATACATGCGCCTTGTTGTGTCCGTTCCATATTTACGCATTGCTTCAAGAGCTGTATCACGCAACAGATTGGTTTTGTCAGCAATAGAGGTTGATTTATACACACGGCAGTATATCGTCTGCGGTTCAATAGTGATTTCTCGTATAACATCACCTTTTTTATGTGTTCTTTCTTTCAGCTTTTCAATGGTAAGATTAAGTTCATCACGCATTTTTTCAAGCCGTTCTATCATCGGTTGTAAATCCGTTGTATCGCTGAAATATGTTCTTATTTCGTCAAGCGACAGCCCTAAGTCTTGAAATACACGGATTGTACGAATCTGAGTAAATGTATCGATGGTATAATACCTGTTGCCGGTGGTACCGTCTTTTTTATCGGGCTTTATGAGACCTTTAGCCTCATAACCAAGTATAGCCTTTCTTGTAATTCCAACGGCTTTTGCAATTTCTCCTATGGAAAATAAGTTTTTATTATTCATATAAAAGTCCTCATTCACTTTTTTGATTTGCCTTTTCATAAAATGCATCGTACCTTGAGGGACGGTGTATAATTATTATAGCACATTATATATAAAATTTCAAGCTGATGCAGAAAAAAGCTTCATAGGAGGAATGATGAAATGAAAAAAGGAGTTTTAAGCATACTTTTATGTGTATGTATGTTAATCGGTATGATGAGTGTGCCTGCCTTTGCCGCAGATGCGGTTAAAGCAGGAGAAAAAGCAACTGTCATTACAGACTGGCAGGTGTTTGAAAAGCCGAACTCACGCAGCAAGGTTACCGGATATCTCAGCGCAGGTAACGAGGTTGATGTGCTTGAAGCATACATCGAAGGAAACGGCGGCATTGACGGAAGATGGCATAAGATAAGCTATACAAACAAGATGCTCAACCTGTCCGGCACCGGATATGTCAAGGCGATGTATTCATCGAGCCGTGAAGCTTTTGAGACAAAATATACTGTTGAATTGGAAGAGGTATCTGTATCTGTTTTTGTTGACAGTCCCGTTGCAGGTGTGAAGCCTTATGAAGACATTGAGCTTATCGATACAAAAAATATGGTGATTGACAACTACAAATGGTCAGGAGCTCTAGATAGCAGCGGTTGCTTCAAGGAGGGTGTGCAATACACCTTTACCGTAACTGTCAGCTTAAAAGCGAAGGCGACTGATATGATATTCAGTTCAAGATCTGCCGATCATATGGTAAACAGATTTCCGCCGACAATAAAGCTTTCAAACGGCAATCGCACGATACAGCTGACTTATAAATTTGAGAAAGCCCAGGCACCAAAAGAATCTACCGCACCAAAAAAAGAAAATTCTGCAGACGCAGAGGCTGAAAAGGTTGACAAATTTGCAGCAGGCGATTTTGGAACAATGGAGCTTATGAGCGGAGGATATTCTTTATATCACGAGCCTGACTCAAGAACTATGTATGGCTCAAGTCAGAGAACCGGAGCGACCATAATCGTTCTGGAGGCAGGTGTTGAAGGTGTTAACTCAGATGCAGTGTATTATGCGGTCTGGAACGAGCATCACGAGGAAGTAGATTACGTAAATATGAACGATGCAAGGGCCACATTCGGAAACTTTGTAAAGGAAGGTAACGACCCGAAAAGACCTTACAACGAAGAGTTTGCAGCAAAAAGAGCGCAGGACAGAGGCAAATTCAATGCAATAACCGAAGTTGATGTTGATTTTCTCTATGCAACTGCGTGGCATAAGCCATATATGGCAGATTACAGCACGGAAGAGCCGCTCACCTCATTTATAAATACCGATAAATATGCCTGCACAGGCGTGGTATACAGCACGACAGAGATTCCGAAGCTCTATTCAATGGTAACTGCACAAAGGCACAGATTATCACCTTTATCTGGCGAGCAATGGGAGAACCGAATTACACAATTTATAACAACCCGTTTACCGATGTAAACTATAAGGACTACTACTTCGTAGCCTCCTGGTGGGCGAATGAAAAGGGTATGGTTGAAAAAGGCAGCTTTGAAGCAGATAAATTTGTAACCCGTGCGGATACCGTTGTTTATCTCTGGAAGATGTCCGGCTCGCCGGATGTCGGTACCATTAACACATTTACTGATGTTCCGGCCGATGCCCCTTATGCAAAGGCGGTTAGCTGGGCGGTTCAAAACGGCATCACATCAGGTACCGGAGCAAATACATTTTCACCTGACAGCACCTGTACAAGAGCGCATATTGTTACATTCCTGCAAAGGGCAATAGGGTGAGATTATAAAAAGATTTTCATAAAGCACAGAGGCTGCGTTGCAGCCTCTGTTTTTTGTGCGGAAATTCCGTGTAAAAAAGGTAATCTGAGAGCACACAAACGGAAGAAATTTTGAGGCTTATTTTCCCAACATCTTCCCTTATTCTGATTGACTTTCAAAATAAAATATGTTATCATATAATAAACGCAGTTTGATGTTATGCCACATAGTGCAAATACAAAGCGAAAACAGGCCTTTGAAAATGCAGAATGCGTAAAGTAAGTTTTTTCTGCAGAATTTAAACACAGAACCTGCAAAGAAATGTTTGGAATCAAACAAAAAATGCAGGTTGGCAAATCCGCAAAACAACCCTCACGCATTATTTTCCTTTTCGTATTTTTGGGTTGATTTTTCTATAAAAATATGTTATAATGAATTCAACAAAGTTGAATTCAGCTAAATTCGCCTAACGGCGAGCTAAATGTGCTAACGCACGCTAAATTACTTCGTAGCTAAATTGACCTTACGGTCAGCTAAACGGCGAATTTAGCTGTTTCGAGAGAAACAATTTAGCTATGGAACGAAGTGGAATAATTTAGCTTTGCAACTTGTTGCAAAATTTAGCTAAAATGACTGGCATCTGATTTATACACTGATTCTATAATTGACACATACGGAATTTTAAAATAAAATTTATGTAAATTCTTCTGAGGTGAATTAATTAAATGAGTTGCAATAAAAAAAATGTGCATAAAACCTCCATTGGCGGTCAGGCCGTTCTGGAGGGTGTTATGATGCGCGGTCCGGAAAAGGTTGCCGTTTGTGTGAGAAAATCCTCCGGTGAAATTGTTTCGGACATTGAAGCATTAAAAGGCGGTAAAAAGTGGTATTCAAAAGTGCCTCTTGTTCGCGGCTGTGTGAACTTTTTCAGTTCTATGATTCTGGGGGTGCGCACCCTTATGAAATCCGCAGATATGTATGACCTTGAAGAGGAGGACCCTACCTATCAGCCTTCAAAGCTTGACAATTTTGTTGAAAAGCTGTTTAAAAACAAGGATGCGGTAATTTACTTTTCCGTCTTTGTTTCTCTCATTTTCAGCGTGGGTCTCTTCTTTGTGCTTCCGGGTCTTGTTTCGGAGCATCTTATTCAGCGGTTTATAAACAACAACTTTTTAATTAGCCTGTGTGAAGGCGTTGTGAGAATTCTCATTTTCCTGAGCTACATTTTGCTTGTTTCCCTTAACAAGGATATTCAGCGCGTGTTCCAATATCACGGAGCCGAGCACAAAACCATATCCGCTTACGAGCACGGCGAGGAGCTTACTCCGGAAAATGTCCGTAAACACAGTCGTTTTCATCCCCGCTGCGGAACAAGCTTCCTTGTTTTTGTAATGATTATAAGTATTGTTGTTTTTGCGGTTATTCCCACAACCTTAACCGGTACAGGCTGGGACGGTTTACTGAGAATTGTGCTCAGGCTTTCCCTTCTTCCGGTGGTTGCAGGCATATCCTACGAAATAATAAAATGGGCAGGCAGAAGCGAAAACTTCATAGTTAAAGCCCTGAGCCGCCCCGGTATGCTTTTGCAATATCTTACCACCCGCGAGCCGGACGACAGCCAGATTGAGGTTGCAATTGCCTCCCTTACCGCGGTTATACCTGAAAACAGAGAGGAAGATAAATGGTAATGACCATTAAAGATGCCATTGAAAAGTACACTCCACAACTTAATAACACCGACTGTCCCATAAGGGAAGCTCGTTTGCTAGTGGGATTGGTTACCGGCTTTGATATGGCAGGGGTTATTGCAAATTCCGATTTATCAATAAACCCTTTATCCATTTCCAAGCTTGAAAAATATGTTGAACGGCGCGCCTCAGGTGAGCCGTTTGCCTATATTTCCGGGGAAAAGGAGTTTCTCGGCAGGTCATTTTATGTTAACGAGCACGTGCTCATTCCCCGTCCCGACACCGAAATTCTTGTTAACTTTGCCGTAGGAAAAGAAACCTCGGTTATTGACCTGTGCACAGGTTCAGGCTGCATTGCCGTTTCCCTTGCAAGGCTTATGCCCTGGGCGGAAATTACCGCTGTGGATGTTTCAAAAAAGGCTCTTGAGGTTGCAAAACGCAACGCTGAAAGGCACGGCAAAGAGATAACCTTCATACAGAAGGACCTTTTAAAAAGACGGATTTCCTTTGGTAAAAAGTTCGCCCTTGCGGTGAGTAATCCGCCATACATTCCCCCATCGGTTATTGACACCCTCGAAACGGATGTTAAGGATTTTGAGCCCAGGCTTGCCCTCGACGGTGGTGAGGACGGCCTCATTTTTTACCGCAAAATAGCTAACGATGCCCGGTTTTTCCTTGAAGAAGGCGGCAGGCTTTGCCTTGAAATAGGGTGTGACCAGGCAAAAGCCGTTACCGCAATTCTGGAGGAACGGTTTGAAAACATAAAAGTTATTAAGGATTATGCCGGTTTTGACCGTGTTGTTATTGCAACTCTCAAGCCTTACAAAAAACACGACCACGACGGTCACAGAGAAAGGCTCCGTGAGAGATTTCTTGCAGAGGGAATTGACAACTTTCAGCCCCACGAGGTTCTTGAGCTTATGCTGTGCTATGCCGTTCCAAGACGGGATGTTAACACTCAGGCACACTTTCTTATGAAAAAATTCGGCAGTCTTTCAAAGGTTTTTGATGCTGAAATTGAAGACCTTGTTGAAATTGGCGGTCTTACAAAAAATGCTGCAATTCTTATGAAGCTTACCCCACAGCTCAGCAAAATTTACCGTCAGGACAGATGGAAGGACAAAAAAGACCTGAGCAACATTTATGTTGCCGGCAGATACGCTGTGGATTTGTTTGTAGGCTGTTCCTACGAAACCTTTTATGTCCTTTGCCTCGACAACGGCGGCGGACTTATAAAATGTGAAAAAATAAGCGAAGGCACAATTAACGAAGCCCCGGTTTATTCACGCCTTGTAGTGGAATCCGCCATTAAGAACAAAGCAAACAAGGTTATTCTTGCTCACAATCATCCAAGCGGAAACAATTCCCCTTCCTGGGTAGATGACAAAACCACAGAAAAAGTCAAAGCTGCCCTGGAGTCCATTGATATTGACCTTGCTGACCACATAATTGTTGGCGGAGAATCCTTTTTCAGCTACAAATCCGCCGGCAAGCTTTAAAGGAGTTTTTATGTATATTCTGTACTTTTTTCTTACATTGCTTATAGTCCTGGCGGATTATTTCACCAAGCTTCTGGCAATAGCCCACCTGAAGCCGAGCCACACTTTGCCCATTATTAAAAATGTGTTTCACCTGACCTATTGCGAAAATACCGGTGGTGCATTCAGCATTTTTTCAGGGAATCCCTATCTGCTGGCAGGTGTTTCTCTTGGAGTTATTGCGGCAGTTGTGCTGTACATTGCCATAAAAAAACCAAAAAGTCATTTGCTTATGACCAGCCTTAGTATGGTGTGTGCAGGCGGTCTTGGTAATGTTATTGACCGTATTTTCCGCGGCTATGTGGTGGATTTTTTTGATTTCCGCGCCATAAACTTTGCCATTTTCAATGTGGCGGACATTTTCGTATGCGTAGGAATGGCTTTGCTTTGCGTTTTCGTTCTCTTTTTTGACAAAAAAGGAGGGAAACAATGATTATTACGGTTTCACCTGAGGAAAACGGCATCCGTGCTGACAAGCTTCTCAGCGAAAAGCTTGAAGGAGTTACCCGTTCCTACATTAAAAAAATCATTGATGAGGACGGGCTTTTGCTTAACGGAAAGCCTGCAAAGGGTTCCGCAAAGCTGAAAGAGGGCGATGTCCTTTCGGTGGATATTCCCGAACCCACCGAGCCCGACATTCTCCCTGAAAACATTCCCCTGGATATTGTTTATGAGGATAAACACCTGCTTGTGGTAAACAAGCCTCAGGGTATGGTGGTGCATCCTGCACCGGGAAACTATTCCGGAACTCTTGTAAACGCTCTTATGTACCATTGCAGAGGTGAGCTTTCGGGCATAAACGGAGTGCTTCGTCCCGGCATTGTTCACCGTATTGATAAAAACACCTCAGGACTTCTGATGGTGGCAAAAACCAATGCCGCACATCTTTCCCTGGCTGAACAAATTAAAGAGCACAGCTTTTCAAGACGGTACAAAACCATAGCCTACGGCTCCTTCCGAGAAGCCGAAGGTACTGTTAACGCGCCCATAGGCAGAAACAAAAAGAACCGTGAAAAAATGTGCGTAACCAACGAAAATTCCAAAGAGGCCATAACTCATTACCGACTGATTGAGCAGTTTCCGGACTGTGCTTTTGTGGAATGTATTCTGGAAACCGGCAGAACACACCAGATTCGTGTACATATGGCGCATCTGGGCCATCCCGTTATGGGTGATGATGTTTACGGAGTAAAAAAGGAAAAATTCTCAGGTCTTAAAGGTCAGCTGTTGCACGCTTACCTGCTGGGCTTTGTGCATCCTGTCACAGGAGAATATATGGAGTTTACGGCTCCCCTGCCGCCTCACTTTGAAGCGGTGCTTGATAAATTGCATAATACTTAATTACCCTGTTTTTATGTCCCGGTAAATTACTTAATAACAGAAAATGACGACAGTTATCTGTAAGAAAGGAGTTTTGAAAATGAAAAGAACTGTAGCTTTCGTTTTAACACTTTTTATGCTTTACACCTGCGTTAATGCCGCGCCGTCGGGAATGCATTCTGTTCCCACCGACATCCGTGTTATGCTTTACGACTCGGAAATCCCTTCCGTATGCGTGAACAATTCCATGTACATTGCCGCGGAAAACCTGGGCTTTTACGGATATGCAGTAACCTATGACGACAGCGTCCGCGCTCTTTTTGTGAATAAAATTTCAGACATCATCACTCCCGTTTCTTCAACGGAAAGACCCGTGGTGAAAAACACCCTTGAAACAGATATTTCGGTATATTTAAACGGTGAGCTTGTACCTGACACATTTGCCTGGGACGGTAAAATGTGGCTGAATGTCAGCGCAATCAGCCGATACCGTGACGGAAACAATCTTTCGGATCCGGGAAATCCCGGTTTTCCTCACTATCTCACCGGAACCTGGAACGGAGAAAACCGTACATATTATATAGAAGATTCTCCCTTGCCTTCCGCAAAGGAGCAACGGGATTTGTTTATGTCCTATGGCGGAAACCGTGAACAGTATTCCTTCCTGAGCTTTACCGAGGAATCCATACCCGGTGACGGCTTTGAGATTGCATCCCTGAGAATCGGCGGTCTGCCTCACGGCTCCAACACCTTCTGGTATTACATTCCGGACAACGGAAGGGCATATTCCATAAACCACATTACTGCGCCCTACGCTTTCCACAGCTACTGGGGAACCTGCCAGATTATGAATCCCCGTGTTGAGGGTAACCGTTTTTACTTTGAGGCACACCGGACCCTGAGCCGCGAGCCGGTTGTGAAAACTCTTTACGGGGAATATTACCTTGACCTGGAAACCACGGCAACGCACATTATCAGCGAGAAAGAAGGTTAACCCTATGGCGAAGCTTACAAAAGAGGAAATTTTAGCTCAGGCTCAGCTTATGAGAGATTTTGACAATCTTTTCGGCTATGAGCTTTTAGCAGGTGTTGATGAAGCCGGCAGAGGACCCCTTGCAGGACCGGTTTTTGCAGCAGCGGTAATTCTTCCTCCCGACTGCATTCTTGAAGGTGTGAACGATTCCAAAAAGCTTACCGAAAAACGCCGCGAGGAGCTTTACGATGTTATAACTCAAAAGGCTCTTGCCTGGTCGGTTGCCTCCTGCGACGAAAAGGAGATTGATGAAATAAACATCCGCAACGCCACCTACAAGGCTATGAACCTGGCTGTGAATTCCCTGAAAATAAAGCCGGAATATGTTATTGTTGATGGTGACGCGGTAACAAATATGGAAATTCCCCACACCTGTGTTATAAAGGGGGATGCAAAAAGCCTGTCCATCGCGGCGGCATCAATTCTGGCAAAAGTAAGCAGGGACAGATACCTCCTTGAGCTTGACAAACAGTACCCACAGTATCAGTTTGCAAAGCACAAGGGCTACGGCACAAAGCTTCACAGCGAAATGATTCTTAAATACGGTCCCAGCCCTGTGCACAGACGAAGCTTCCTTAAAAAACTTCTTGGTGAATAGCAAACCCTATTCCCTGTTACTTCAAAGCCCCCTTCAGGCTGAACAAGTCCGTTAAAAACGGACTTGTTCACAACGCCACAACCAGGTAAGGCAGTTTTGGTTTTGAAGCCATATTTTTAATTTATACTACATCAAAAAATCTCGTAATACGACAGTATTACGGGATTTTTGTTCTTTGTCTAAATATAAAAATCTGATATTCAAAACTGCTTTTGCATCCTGAAATCGAAATTTTTGTATGAATTTCAAGGCGAAAAATGCACATAATCCTGACGGATATGAGCATTTTTTAACA
>JAZQCS010000137.1:0-35871 GCA_045546415.1 Clostridia bacterium
CTATGTCTTGTCCACGCTTGCCTTGAGGTTGGAAAATAACTTTTATCGGAGGTGGTAATATGCCGAGGAAAATAAAAATACTTATAGCAATATGTATAGTTTTCAACCTGTTGCTTGTGGTTTGCATCGTCAACTTTTTACTGATTCCCGAGGTTATCCGTTGTGAAATACTTACTGCGAAATACGGGCATGAATTTGAAGATCCGGAGTTGTTTAAGGATGCACAATGGATAGCAAATCGCAATATCAAGCTTAAGGTATTGGAATATGACAGAAACCGAGCATTAATATACTATACCTATGATGTTCCACAAGAAGATAGCTCTCTGGTATTTTATATATACGGTGCTCCGGATGAAGAACACATAGAATATAGCTATAATTGTGTATATAGGGCCTCTGCCAAGGCTGTTTATTGCCGTCAGGCAAATTGCGAATGGAAATTATCAAAGGATGTTGCCACCCCTCAAGGAAAAAATGTTAAACCTTACTGGTGGCATAAGGTTAACGGAACAAATGAGTTTGTATGGGAAGATCCATATATGTGGTACGATATTCTGCTTCCTGTTGCGGTAGTAATTTACGAAATCTCTGATGTTTTTGATATAGAATGGAATGAACTGAATTTACCCTTTTTATCTAATTTTAAAATTATAAAATGAGATTTTTAAAACAATTAAAACAGGGGACGGTTCTATGTCTTTCTATGATTTTGAATCCAATAAAAACCGGGTACGGAAATTCCGTACCCGGTTTTCTATCACCAGCAGGGTGAATAGCAGTTGATAAAGTTTTTGCCCTGACCAGAACCGTAGGATTGGTTGAAATCAAATTCCTCTATAGAATCAATTTCACCGCCTGAATATTTTTCAAAAATGCTTATTGTGTAGTCAAGCCGGGCAAGAGTTGAAGCATATCGGCTCTGCAGAACCTCAAGTCCCGATGGCTTGTAGGTTTCAAGCCATTGCCCGGTATGAAGGCTCATAAGCTCTTCAAAATGCTTTTTCAGGTCGGGCAGGATAATGCTTGCGAGATTACCGAAATAATCACGGTTTTGTTTTTTATATTCCTCAAAAATCTCATAAAAAATTTTACATTTAACCCCGCCAATGAAGAAAAGCTCCTCTGCATAGCGGTAAATTTTTTCGTTGTGGTCATGAAAAGAGGCTTTTTCTTGCATAAGTGCCCGGGCATTCTGCATTTTTGCACAATAATCCTCCGGGTTGGTAATATGGGCACCGTGCATACCGTAAAGTATATCTGCCCATATGATTTTTTTGCCGGATGCATAATAATCCAGCATAAATGTGTCGGCACTTACATCGCGGGCAATGGTGAAATCTCCGCAGGCGGTGTAAAAATCACGGGGGAGACCGCTTAAGAAACCACCGGTTTCATATATTTCGTCTATAGTAACCGATGGACCTTTATAGCAAAATTCCGAAAAATATGCAAGCTGAGAAAGGGCAAGAAAATGGTTACATTCGGTGCCGTCGTTTGACCAGAGAGTTGCAAAAATCGTATCTATACCGTTCTCAATTGCAGATTCAAGGGCAGGTGGTGTTGCAAAGTCGGTGTAGGTGCTGTTTGGAAGAAATCCCGTCCAGGTCCATATTCCTCCTGCAAAAAAACAGCTTCGGTGAAGCTCTTCGTGTTTGCGGAAAATACTGTCATAATGCTCTTTCCGGGTGTTGTAATAGTCCCAGAAAACCAGGTCAACATCGGGAATCTGCTTTGCAATTTCAGGTGAAACCCGGGTGTCAGGATGGAAATCTCCCACTCTTCCGGGAGTGCGGAAATACATATCCGACCATATCATAGGGCGGAAACCGTAGCTGTTGCATATTTCCGTAACCTTTACAAGGTGGTCGGTAACAATCTGTTTTCTGTCACGGATGCCGTTTGCATCAAGATATTTACCTCTGCCAATTGAAAAAGCCTCGTCCATGCCTATGTGTATGCGGTTGGAACGAAAAGCGCTCCTTGCGGTTTTTACACAGGCTTCAATAAATTCGTAAACATGGGGGTTTCCTACGCATAGAATCGACGGAACATCCTGCAAAGCGGCACCCTGATTCCATTTTGTGAAATGCTCAAGATGTGCCAGGGTTTGTATGCAGGGAACAACCTCAATGCCCAGAGAAAAGGCGTAATCGTCAATATCCTTCAGCTCCTCCCGTGTGTATCTGCCACGGAGATATCCGAAACGGTCATAACCCTCAACCTCGTAGGTGTCCTCGGTGTAAAGCATAAGCAGATTCATACCCAGAGCCGCCATAAAATCAAGATATTCCTTTACCTTGTGAGGTCGCATAACACCGCCTCTGCTCATATCAAGCATAACACCGCAGCTTTTGAAATGCGGCGTTTCTTTTATTTCAAGGCTTGTTTTTCCTTCGGAAATTGCTTTTGCAAGCAGCATACAGCCTCTGGCAAGCTGAGGCTTTGTGCTGTAGCCTATAACTGCATCCTGTCCGTCATAATTCACATACACGCCTTCATAATGTTCAGTTTTAAGGTTGCCCTTAAAAGGGCAACCTGTAAGGTTGAAAATTCTTTCTTGTATGAAATCCATAAAAAAACATCCTTTTTATTTCCAACAGGGTGAATAAAGTGTTTTATAGGCAATTCCTGCATTTCTGCCGGGCATTCTGCGCTGTGAAAGTTCTTCAATTTCGGAAAGTGTGCCGTTGCCGTAGCTTTCAAAAAGCTCAATTGTATAGTCCAGCCTTGCAAGAATTCCGGCATAGCGTTCCAGAAGCACCTCAAAGCCGTTGGGTTTGTTGGTTTCAAACCAGTTTTCTTTGTGGATTTTGCAAAGCTTTGCATATTTCTTTTTAAGCTCGGGGAGCTCGTTCTTTGCAAGATGTGAGAAATATGCCCGGTTGCCTGCCTGATACTCCTTGTCCATATTGTAAAGAATGGGAGTTTTGATTGTAAGAATTTCAAAAATCTTTTTGGCATATTTATAATATCTGTAATTTTTATCTTTAAGGTGAGCTTTTTTATCCATAAGCTCAGCCGCCGCTTTCATCTGAGCAACATACTCATCGGGGTCAATGTTTGTGCCGTGCATATCGTAAATAATGTCGGTCCACATAATACGTTTGCCCACAAAATAAACCTCTTTGTGGAAATCCGCACAGGCGTTGTAAAAATCACGGTCAAAGCCTGAAACAAAGCTGCCTATTTCATAAACATCCTCGCGAGTTGCATCTGCACCTCTGTAGCAATATTCGGAAACATACGGAATCTGTCCCAAAGCCATAAACACGTCGGTTTCCGCGCCGTCATCTCCCCACATTGTGCCGAAAACAGAGTGCGCTTTGTGGTTAACCGATGCAAGCATTGCGTTGGGAGAGAACTTGTCGGTAAGACCTGTGTTGGGAAGGAAACCTACCCAGGTCCAGATACCGCCTGCAAAATGTACGGTTTTGTTCAGTGCTTCGTGATGGTTGAACAAATCATCATAGAACTGATAGTCTGCATGGTAGTAATCCCAGTAAACCATATCCACATCGGGGATGTTTTTTGCAATTTCGGGGTCAACAAGAACATCGGCATTGTAGTCGTTGGGTACACCCTTTTTACGGAAATACATATCACTCCACATCATAGGCTGATAGTCGTATTTTTTGCAGATTTCAACAACCTTTTTAAGGTGTTCGGTAATAATTTCGGTCTGGGGCTTATAGCCTTTTGTATCCAGATATTTACCTCTGCCGGTGGCAAAAGCCTCGTCCATACCTATATGTATGCGGTTGGAGCGGAAGGCACCGCGGACTGTTTTTATGCAGGCTTCAATGAATTTGTAGGTTTCTTCGCTTCCTGCAAGCAGAACATTCTGCATATCGGAAATAGCTGCGCCCGAGGGCCACTTTGTGAAATGCTCAAGATGTCCAAGAGTTTGTATGCAGGGAATGACCTCAATGCCAAGGGAATGAGCATAGTTATCAATATCCTTCAGCTCCTCCACGGTATAGCTTCCGCGAAGATAACCGAACTCCGGATATTCCTCAACCTCATAGGTATCCTCGGTGTAAAGCATTACCGCGTTCATGCCGTACGCTGCCATACAGTCAAGAAATTCCTTCACCTTGTGAGGTCGCATAACTCCGTTACGGCTCATATCCAGCATAAGACCACAGCTTTTGAAATGAGGCACCTCTGTTATGTCAACATCGGTTCTGCCTTCCGAAATTGCCTTTGCAAGAAGCATACAGCCACGGGCAAACTGAGGCTTTGTGCTGTATCCTATTACGGCATTTTTACCGTCAAATTTCACCTTTACACCTTCAAAATAATCGGCATCAAGGTTTCCTTCAAAGCTGCAGTTTGTCATTTTAAAAATTTTTTGTTTGATTGCATTGAGTTCCATTGAAAAAACCCCCTTTTTTAATCTTCAACCTTATTAAAGCACAAATGGGGGCAAATGTCAAGGACATATTTTGCTAAAATCAGTTTTTTTCAATTTCTACTCCGGAATAGTAGTATTTCAGTATTTCAGCATAGGTTTTTCCTTCTTCGGCAAGGAATCTGCTTCCCCATTGGCTCATGCCCACACCGTGACCGTAGCCCTTTACACGAAATAGTGCAATGCCGTCGGAAAATTCGATTGTAAAGTTGTGTGAACGGAGAGAAAAAAGAGTGCGTATGCGTGTTCCTTTGAACTTTGTACCGCCTATTTTAAGGGAAATTACTCCTCCGCCCTCTGAACGGATAATCTCCGTAACCCAGAGGGAAGGGTCAGAACCGAAAACTGCAGAGGGATTTTCCGAAAGAATTACCCTTTTGAATTCATCGGTCGTAAATGCCGCCTCTGAACTGAAGCCGGGCGCTTTTTCATCAAAGGAACTGTTCACGCTTTTTAAATAGGGGACATTTCCACCCCACACGTCTGCTGAGTTTTCGGTGCTTCCGCCACTCATGGAATAGTAAACAGCGGAAATAGGCTTACCCTCATAGGTAATAATTTCTCCCCGGGTATCTGTTACCGATTTTTTTATTTTGTTCATATATTCCTCCGAAACCGTTGAGTCTCCGCCCCAGGAGGAAAGCAGCTCCCGGTTGGATTTCCACGCTTTGCAATGTCCCGGGTCGGTGCATACGGGAGCACCTGTACCGCCATGAGCATCGTTTCCTGCGGAGGCGGATTTGTAAACAATAAAGGTGCGTGCCGCAACCGCCTGAGCCTTTAGGGCTTCAATCGGAAAGGTAGCAGGCATTTCAGCACCCACAACTCCTACAAGGTATTCCTCAAGAGGGAACTCCCGGACGGCATTTTCTTCAACGATGTAGCTTTTAACCGTTGCAGGATGGATGTCAGGGGCAGAGTTAAAACCGGAAAAATACACAGTAGCCCATGGAATAAAAAACATAAGAGCTATGTATATAATGACTGAAAGAATAATTTTTCTGGGACTTGTCATTTTCAAAACCTCCTTGTCCTAAAATATGAATAAAATGTAAAATTTATGATGTTTCTTTGCATTATCATAAAACTGTCACAAAAGGTGGGTATAATAGCCTACGAATTACTTGAAAAAACTAAAAAAATATGGTACAATACATAATGGTGTAAAATTCACCGGAAGGAGTAACCTCTATGCATAATAAAAACACAAAAACAAAAAATAAAAAATTTCCCGGATGGATAAACCTTGTTCTCACCGGAGCATTGCTTGTGGGAACTGTTACAGGGCTTGCCGGCTGCGGTAAGGATTCCGGAAAAGATGGCGAACAGCCTACCGCTACGGCAACTATGGGCTCAGTAACTCAGGTTATTGAGGGGGAAGGCACAATTGAGGTTGACCGCTATTCGGCAACATCCCTTGTTAAAGGTGAAATTATTGCCTGCTACATAGAAGAAGGTGACTATGTTGAAAAGGACCAGGTGCTTTACGAAATAGATTCCGGCGATATGGAAAACAGTATTACCCGTGCCGAAAACTCTCTGGAATCCGCACAGGATAACTATGAAAGCGTTCTTGAAGATATTGAAGAGCTTAACATTACAGCTCCCATAAGCGGTGTTATAAAGGAAATGCTTGTGGAAAACGGAGACCAGGTTGGTAACGGAACACCCATTGCGGAAATTATTGATTCCTCAACTCTTAAACTGAAAATCAGCTTTCTTCAGTGGGATGCGGAAAAAATGAATGTGGGAGATAATGCCGAGGTAACTGTAAGCTCAACGGGAGAACGACTTCCCGGCAGAGTAACCAAAATTTCTACGGGCGCTCTTGTAAACAGCGACGGTGTTGCCGTTTCAAATGTTGAAATTCAGGTAAACAACCCCGGTGCACTTATGCCCGGAAGCCGAGCTACGGCAATGGTGGGAGATTTTGCCTGTTCCGACAGCGGTACCTTTGAATATATGGCAAGTGAAACCGTTACCGCGAAGCAATCCGGAAAAATCCGCAACCTTGCCTTTGATACGGCAGATAAAATTGTCATGGGAGAACGCATTGCGACAATTGAAAACACTACTCTCAAAAACAGCCTGAAATCGGCGGAAAATCAGCTGGAAAATGCAAGACTCAGCCTTGATGACCTGTATGACACTCTGGATAATTACAAAATTAAATCCACAATTGCAGGCAAGGTTATTCAGAAAAACTCCAAGGTTGGCGATAAAATAGACAACACCAATTCACAGACGGTTCTTGCGGTGGTTTCTGACCCCTCCGAGCTTTCCTTTGAAATGATTGTTGACGAGCTTGATATTGCCCAGATACAGGAAGGTCAGAAGGTGCGTATTTCTGCAGAGGCACTTCCCGGAAAGTTTTTCAGCGGTTATGTTGATAATGTAAGTGAAATTGGTACAGCTTCAAACGGTGTTACTACATATCCCGTTAAAATTATAATTGAAGCGGAGGAGGATTCCGGTCTTATTCCCGGAATGAACATAGATGCTGTAATTACCATAGCATCCCGTGAAAATGTGCTTACAGTTCCCAACTCTGCAATTCAGCGGGGAAACATTGTTTATGTTAAGGAAGGAAGTCCTTCTCTTGAAAACAAGGGCTCTGAAAAAGCTTCGGAGCAGGAGGAAACAAAGTCACGGGACGAACAGCCTGAAGGAATGAAAAAGCCTGAAGGAACTTCCGCAGGTGAAAAACCGGAAGGTATGCAGAGACCTGAAGGAGTGCCCTCAGGAAAGGGACAGTCGGGCGGTAACAATGCTGCACTTGAACGAATGCAGAAAAATGCCCCCGAAGGCTTTGTGGCCGTGCAGGTTCAGGTTGGTCTTTCCGATGAAAACAACATAGAAATTCTCAGCGGACTTGTTGAGGGTGATATTGTTGCAGTTCAGGAGGAGAAGACATCACAGTTCGGCTTCGGAATGATGGGCGGTATGCCTATGATGGGAGGCGGAATGCCGGGAGGCGGTGCACGTCCCGGTGGCGGAATGCCCGGCGGAAGATAATTTCCCTGACAGGAGAAATGTAAATGACAGCGTTAGTAGATTTAAAAGATATTTATAAAATTTATTCCGACGGTGAGGAAGAGGAAGCTATTCACGCTCTTGACGGCGTATCACTTCAGGTTTATGAGCATGAGTTTGTGGCAATTGTAGGCTCGTCAGGTTCCGGTAAATCCACCTGTATGAACATTATAGGCTGCCTTGATATTCCCACCTCCGGAAAATATATGCTAAACGGTATTGATGTAAGCACAATGAATAATAAACAGCTTGCTCACATACGAAACAAGCAGATAGGCTTTATTTTTCAGCAATATAACCTTATACCAAAGCTGAATGTTCTGGAAAATGTGGAGCTTCCCTTGCTTTATCGCGGGCTTAGTGCTCACGAGCGCAGAGAAAAAGCCATGGAAGCCCTTGAAAGAGTAGGTCTCGGAGACCGTGCAAAAAAGTTTCCAAATCAGCTTTCGGGCGGTCAGCAGCAGCGTGTTTCCATTGCCCGTGCCCTGGCAGGTGACCCTCCGGTAATTCTGGCGGATGAGCCTACCGGTGCCCTGGATTCCAAAACCGGTAAAGAGGTGTTGGATTTCCTGAAAAAGCTTAACCGTGAGGGAACCACAATAATTCTTATTACTCACGATAACGGAATTGCTGAGCAGATACCCCGTGTTGTGCGTATTCACGACGGAAAAATAATTTCCGATGAGGTAAAGGAGGTTGAACTATGAAATTCAAACAATCCTTTTCCCTTGCACTGAAAAGTATAATGGGCAGTAAGCTCAGGTCGTTCCTTACAATGCTGGGTATTATTATCGGTGTGGCTTCGGTTATTATTCTTACAAGCATCGTAAACGGTCTTACCTCCGAGGTGGTTTCCATGTTTGATGAAATGGGAACAACCCTCATAACCGTAAATGTACAGGGCAGAGGAAGTAACCGTACCGTTGACCCTGAGGATATGCAGGCGGTGGTGGATGAAAACAGCGATGTTCTCTCCTATGTTTCACCAAATGTAACCGTTATGGGAACGGTGAAATCCGATGTGGAAAACCTTGAAAGAAAAACCATAACCGGTGTTTCGGAGGATTTTGATGATATCCGAAGCTTTACAGTTACAGACGGCAGGTTTCTGTCCTATATGGATGTGGAAAACAAAAGCCATGTGTGTGTAATAGGTACATACATACAAAAAGAGCTTTTTGACGGACAAAGCGCTCTGGGTGAAAACATTTCGGTAAACGGAAAACGCTTTACAGTTATAGGAGTTCTTGAAGAAAAAGCTGAAAGCGAAGAGGGTACAAGTGATGACTGTGTATACATACCCTACACCCTGGCACAGAAAATGTCTTATAACGGAAGAGTAACAAGCTATTATTTTTCTACTAAAACCGCTGATGACAGCGACGCAGCGGTAGCGGCAATAAAAGCGGCGCTTTATAAGGTTTTCCGTAACGAAAGTCTTTATTCGGTAATATCCATGGCAGAAATTACTGATGTTATGAATGAAATTACGGGTATGATGTCAACTGCGCTTGCGGGTATTGCAGGAATATCCCTTCTTGTAGGCGGCATAGGTATTATGAACATTATGCTGGTTTCGGTTATGGAACGCACAAGAGAAATCGGAATACGGAAATCTCTCGGTGCAACTCCCTGGGATATTATGAGCCAGTTTGTTGTGGAAGCGGTAACAACAGGCGCTATCGGAGGTATACTTGGAATTCTGCTTGGAATTGTAGTATCCTTCGTGGTGAGAATGTTTAATATATCAAGTGTTATTGACCCGGTATGGGTGCTTGTTTCTTTCTCCTTCTCGGTTATAATCGGCATTGTGTTCGGTTATTTCCCTGCAAAGAAGGCGGCAAAGCTTAACCCCATTGAGGCATTACGCTATGACTAAAAAACAAACCACGGACAAATCGTGAGATTTCAACTGCACTTGGTTTGTTTATGAGTTTTGTGCTTTGCCCAAAACTCCGTGCGTAAATGAGCTTGCAATTTTTATTCACTGAAAGGAATGTAAAGGTATGATAAAGAAGATAGTTGCGACTTTGGTTGCCGCAATAATGATTATGCCCGTATGTGCTGCCGGTGTGTTTGCCGCAGAAGGCTACAGTATGGCAGACAGGGCAGCGGTGCTTAAAAGTCTTGGTGTTATGCAGGGTGATCCGGACGGAAACCTTCGCCTGGAGGATAATGTAACCCGTGCAGAATTTACAAAAATGGCGGTGGCAATGTCGTCGGTAAGAAATTCCGTTGCTGCCACAACAAAGGTATCGCCCTTCCGTGATGTTTCATACAGCCACTGGTCTGCACCCTATGTGCGTCTTGCGGCTACAAACGGTTTTGTAAGGGGATACAGCGATTTCACCTTCCGACCCGATAATAATGTAACCTTTGCGGAGGCAACAACAGTTGCCCTGAAGCTGTTGGGTTATACCGATGAGGATTTCACAGCCACCTGGCCCTACGGACAGATGGGCACGGCAGAGAACATCGGTCTTACCGATGATATTTCAGGGGATTATAATGCTCCCATAACCCGTGGCGGATGTGTAATTCTGCTTAATAATCTCCTTGACACCAAGCTTAAGGGCAGCCAGGGAAAATATGCAAGCGTGGTGGATTGCGAAATCCGTGAAAGTGTGATTCTTGTTGCAACAAAAAGCGAGGACCCATCTGTTGCGAATGGGAAAATTTTCACAACAGCAGGAACTTTTAAAATGGGTGACAATTCCCTTGCAGAAAAAATCGGTGCAAGAGGAGATATTCTTGTACGCAACGGAGATGAGATAATTTCTTTCATTCCCACCGGAGAAACCTCCACAACCCGTATGGTGGTTTATTCCACCCTTGACAATGTGGTTATAGGCTATGTGAACGGTGAGCTTACCCAGGAAACACTTGCATCGGGCACAACTGCCTATGTGGGTGCTTCTCAGTCCACCTTCGGAGCGGCATCGGGCAGAATTTCAATGGGCTCGGTTATGACCTTCCAGAAGGATTCTTCGGGTAATGTTGAATATGTAAGCATAAGCGAAGGTTCAACCCTTCAGGGACCTGTTATAGTATCGTCAGGAAACTGGTATTCAGCATATACTTCGGATTTAAGCGGTTTTACAGTAATCCGTAACGGAAGCAGAACAACGGCTCAGGCACTTAAAGTTAACGATGTGGCTTATTTTGCACCTGACCTTAAAATTCTGTTTGCCTATGCAAATGCAAAAACCGGTGTTTATGAAAGTGCATCTCCCAATAAGGATATGCCCACAACTGTTAAAATATCGGGAGTTACCTACCAGATAGAAGGTGCAGCGGCATTCAATGCGCTTTCTTCAACGGGCAATGTGGATTTCGGTGAAACGGTTACCGTTCTTCTTGGCAAGGACGGAAAAATTGCCGGGGTTGTAACCGGAGAATCAGCGTCAGCAGATGTTTACGGTTTTCTTGCAGCGGCAGGCAGAAAGAATTTTACCGATGAAAAGGGAAATGAATATAACAGCTATTACATAGATGTTGTTCTGCCGGGCGGAGATGTTGCGGAATATACCACAAGCTCAAACTATGCAAAAAGCGTAAACAACATAGTAAAGGTTTCCTTTGATACAAAGGGGGCAAAGCTCACAAGCCTTAAAAATCAGAGCTCCGTATGGGGTGAAGCCGATATGGGAAACTACACCATAGGAGACTTCCGTGTGAGCCGTGATGTGAAAATCCTTGAGGTAAGCACCTCCTCTCAGGGAGTAACAGCAATTTACAAAACTGTTCTTCCCAAGCGCATTGACGGAATAATGCTGAGCAGCTCGGATATTCTTTATGCAACAAAGAATGCCGAAGGCGAAATTGACAGTATGATAATTGAAGATGTAACCGGTGACCTTTACAGCTACGGCATTATGCTTTCGGCAGATAAAACCGCCGGTACCTTCAGCTTTGATATTAACGGCTCCACATATACCGCAATGGGACAGTACACCGCGGTTAGCAACAACACTCCCGCAAAGTTCGGAATGGCAAACGGAAGACCCTTCTCAATGGTTTCCATTTACGAGCTCAGCGACCGTATTGAAAGCATTTCCGCCACTGAAATTGTTACAGAGCAGGGTACGGTTTATCCTGTTTCGGACAGCGTAAGTGCCTACACTACAAGAACGGGAAGTTCAACCTTCAAGTGGATTTCTCTTTCGGAGCTGCTGGAAAATGCAGAGGATTACAGCATAAATGCTTATTATGACAAAAAAGCCTCCGCAGGCGGCAGAATCAGAGTTATTATTGCTATAGAAAAGTAAATTTTTAAAAGGGCGAACGGCAGAAAAGCTGTTCGCCCACAATGCGTTATATAACATTTCGGGAAAGGGACACAGGAAATGAAAATTTTTAAGTATTTAAAGCCTTATTGGCTGTGGGTCATTCTTTCACCTCTTGCAATGGTGCTTGAGGTATGGGTTGACCTTAAACTCCCAAAGCTTATGTCTGAAATTATAGATATAGGTGTTATTGGCGGAAACATTGATTTTATAACAAAAACAGGCTTGCTTATGCTTGGGCTTGCGGCACTTGGCGGTATTGGAGGTCTTGCGTCGGCAGGGTTTGCCAGTATTGCCTCGCAGAATTTCGGTGCAGACCTTAAAGGGATGGCGTTCCGCCGTGTAATGAATCTTTCTTTTTCGCAGACTGATAAGTTTACAACAGGTTCGCTCATAACACGCCTTACCAACGATATTTCCATGCTGCAGCACATTGTGGCAATGGCTCTTCGTATGTTTGTGCGTACTCCTATGATGTTTTTCGGAAGTATTGTTATGATACTTGAGCTTAACCGTGTTTTCGGATATGTGCTTTTGTGTTCCCTTCCGTTTCAGATTGCCATAGTGTGGTTTATGATGAAAAAGGCAAGCCCTCTGTTCAAGGTGGTTCAGAAAAAGCTGGATAGGGTAAACTCGGTTGTTCAGGAAAATGTAGGCGGCGCCCGTATGGTAAAGGCATATGTCCGTGAGGATTACGAAAAGGCACGGTTTGAGGATGCCAACCTTGACTTTATGGCAACCAACCTTAAGGTGCAGAAGGTAATGTCCCTTATAGGCCCTATGATGATGATTGTTATGAATGCGGCAGTTATTGCCATAATTTACATAGGCGGAATCAAGGTGGAAGAGGGTATGCAGGTAGGTCAGGTTATGGCGGCAATTACCTATGCAACCAGAGTGCTTTCGTCTATAATGATGCTTAATATGATATTCAACTCCATAACCCGTGCAAAAGCCTCTGCCGACCGTGTAAACGAGGTGCTTGACACCGAGCCTGTAATTAAAAGCGGAAGCTTTATGGGTGAAACGGAAATCCGCGGAACGGTTGAATTTAAAAATGTTTCCTTCTCTTACGGGGACAGCGAAGAAAAGGTGCTTGAGGACATAACCTTCAGGGTAGGGAAGGGAGAAACTCTCGCAATTCTCGGCTCTACCGGTGAAGGTAAAACCTCACTTGTTAACCTTGTTCCCAGGTTTGCTGAGGCTACCGAGGGTGAGGTTCTTGTGGATGGAGTAAATGTAAACGAATACGACCTGGAAGCTCTTCGTGGAAAAATCGGTTATGTTCTTCAGAAAAGTGAGCTTTTCTCAGGAACAATCAAACAGAACATTCTGTGGGGTAAAAGTGATGCCACAGATGAAGAAATTGTGTGGGCGGCTGAAATTGCTCAGGCAGATGAATATATTCAGGGCTTTAACGATAAGTATGAAACCCTTATAGGTGAAAAGGGTATGTCCCTTTCAGGCGGTCAGAAACAGCGTCTTTCCATTGCAAGAGCACTTATTTCCAAACCTGAAATTTTAATTCTCGATGACAGCACTTCGGCTCTTGACCTTGGTACTGAGGCTCGCTTAAGAAAAGCCCTTAAGGAAAAGCTTGAGGACACAACGGTAATTATAATTGCCCAGCGAATTGCCAGCGTAAAAAATGCGGACCGCATAATCCTTCTTGAAAAAGGCAGAGTGTGCGGTGTGGGAACTCACGAGGAGCTTCTTGAAAATAATGAGGTATATCAGGATATTTACTCGTCACAGATGAACAAAGGAGGTGAAGAGTAATGGCAGAACAGAAAAGACAGGGACCTCCTCCCGGAATGGGAAGAAGGCACGGTCCTGGTGGTCCTATGGTAATTGAAAAGCCCAAAAATATGTGGGGGACGCTGAAAAGATTGTTTAAATATATCGGCTATCAGCGGTATATTCTGTTCGGACTTCTTGGGGTTATGCTTGTGACCACTTTGCTTCACCTTGTAAGCCCTGCGCTTCAGCAGAGAGCCATAGACACCATAACTCTCACCGGAAATAATCTTCATGTGGACAGAGACAGGCTTATATCTGTGTTGGCAATTATGGGTGCAGTTTATCTTGTAACATCGGTTGCTTCCTATTTTCAGGGCATAGCCTCGGCACATCTTTCCCAGAGAACAGTTAAAAAAATGAGAGGCGACCTTTTTGAGAAAATTGAAAGCCTTTCAATAAAGTTTTTCGATACTCATCAGCACGGTGACATTATGAGCCGTATGACAAACGATGTAGACAACATTTCAATGACTCTGTCTCAATCGGTTTCTTCGCTGTTTTCAGCGGTTATAACCATTATTGGAGCTCTTTTTATGATGCTTTGGTACAGCCCGGTGCTGACAGTTGTTTCAATGGCAACTATTCCCCTTTCAATGCTTGTTACCACACGGGTTTCAAAGTTTACAAGAAAATATTTCCTTAAACAGCAGACACAGCTTGGCGAACTTAACGGTCATGTTGAGGAAATGGTAACGGGCTATAAAACCGTGGCGGCATTCCGATATGAAAAAGATGCAATAGTAACCTTTGACAAAATCACCGACAGACTCAAAAAAACCGGCATAAAAGCGCAGATTTTCGGTGGCGTTATGGGCCCCCTTATGAACATAATAAATAACCTGAGCTTTTTGCTCATTGTAGGTGTTGGTGCATATCTTGCCACTAAGGATTTAATAACTGTAGGCGTTATTCAGGCGTTTGTGCTTTATTCCAACTCCTTTTCGCGACCCATTAACGAAATTGCCAACCAGTACAATTCCATTCAGACCGCTATTGCAGGCGCGGAACGAGTGTTTGAAATTATGGATGCTCCCTCTGAAACCGATGAGGGCATAAAGGAACTGGGCGATGCAAAGGGAGATATCTCCTTTGAAAATATTGATTTTTCCTATGTTAAGGGTGAACAGGTGCTGAAGGGATTTGACCTTGATGTAAAAGCAGGTCAGAAAATAGCTCTTGTAGGTAAAACCGGTGCAGGTAAAACAACGGTTGTTAATCTGCTTACCAGGTTTTATGATATTGACAGCGGTGAAATTCGTGTGGATGGCGAAAATATTATGGAATTCACCAAAAAGTCCCTGAGAGAAAACATAGGAATAGTTCTTCAGGATACCGTTCTTTTTGCCGGCACAATTGCGGATAATATCCGCTACGGTAACCTTGAAGCTACCCACGAACAGGTAGTGGAAGCTGCAAAGCTTGCCAATGCTCACGGCTTTATTTCAAGGCTTCCCGAGGGCTATGAAACGGTGCTCAGCGAATCCGGCGGAAACCTGAGTCAGGGTCAGAGACAGCTTCTTGCCATTGCCCGTGCTGTGCTTGCTGACCCAAGAATTCTCATTCTTGACGAGGCAACCTCAAGTGTTGATACCCGAACAGAAATGAACATAAGCCGTGCTATGATTGCCCTTATGAAAAACCGTACCAGCCTTATTATTGCCCACCGCCTTTCCACAATCCGCGATGCAGATAAAATTGTGGTGGTGGATGAAGGCAGAATAGCAGAAAGCGGTAACCACGACGAGCTTATTGCAAAAAAAGGTAAATATTACGAGCTTTATCAGACACAGTTTGCAGGCATTGCAACCTGATAAAAAAACCACCGCAGATTTTTCTGCGGTGGTTTTGCATTAATGTGATTATTTCAAGAGTTCGTTGGCAATATATCTGAGCAGTTCAATGAAAAAGATAATTGCAACGGATATTATAAAAACATAAATATACGGTGTGCTATCAAAGGTTCTTGCAACCTGCATTTGTGCGGAACGCAGTAAATCGAGTACACCGATGGTGCCTGAAACGAAACTCCACTTGAAAACAGTAGAAATAAGCCCGAGGGAATTAACAACCAGATTTTTGACTAAGGAATTTCTTGAGTCATATCGCACAGGCATATACCCTATGAAGCAGATTGTAAAGCCAATAATGGTATAAACCATCATGTTAACAGCTGAGTATTTTCCCAATAAAAAGAAAAGGAATAATAATACTGCAAGAGGACATAAGCTTTCAAAGAAAACACCGAAAAGGCGTACAATCCGGGAAAGAATCTCTTTTTTAAAAACTGCAGGAAGGCAATAAGCCAATATACCGATAAGTAATGGTATTACACAAGAGCCTGCGGTTATCAGAATGTTGTTTGTAAGTCCTTCTATAAATATCATTTTATACACCTCTCTTTTTTTGTCATTATAGCACAGTTTAAAAATCTTGTCAAGGGTGACACTGGGGACGTGCCGGTTTTGTCATCTTTTTGAGATCCTTCGGTCAAAGTTAAACCCTCTGGGTTTTACTTTTCCCTCAAGGATGACATTATCCTGTTTTGTCATTCTGAAACCGAAGGTTGAAGAATCTCGCTCGATGACACTGTGAAGACAGCAAGACAGGGGACGGTTCTGTGTCTTGCATTGATTTCCATAAAGAGAATGAAGAGAAAAAGTGTCTTGATGTTGAAGAAAGACCGCATAGGCTAACGGACGAAGCTGCCAAGAGGATAATAGTAAAGTTGTCTTAATGCAACAACATTACGGAGTTTCAGAGATTGGACACCAAAAAGCGGGATAAACTGATTTCGGAATTTAAAAAAAGAGGGATTTCAATAAGGCAAATCAGTAGGCTGACGGGGACAAGCAAGGGAATTGTCGAAAAGACATAGAACCGTCCCCTGTCCTTGTACACTCTGCCATTTTCATCAAACCAGAATTCAGCATCGTGGCACATAATAAGTTTACCGTCTTTTGTGGGCGTTACATCGCCTTTAATTCCGTCAAAGTCAAGTTTACAAGCACATTCAAACACCTCTGCCGAGTTCCACGGAATATCAATATCAAAAAGTTTGGAATAAGAAACGTTGAGTATTTCATTATGTATTCTTTCTATCATGTTAGTCATATTTGTATTTTCCTCCTAATTTAACCTATAAATGTAATGGGTACCATAACAGGGTACGGAAGTGTGGGGCTTGTAATTTCCGCATAAACACGGTTAACGCAGTCAATCTTTTCCCCTGCCGTTACGGCAAACTCTGTTTTTTCAAAACCGTAAATTCCGTGAATGGGCTGGGGGTACATAAGATTTACTGTTCTGTCATATTTTCCTGCGCTCCATCCTTCCGGAAGAATAAGGCGCATCTGCAACTTTCTTGACTCGCTTATTTCAGGGTTGCAGAAGAATGTAAGTGTTACTTTTCTTTCATCGCCCTCAGAAACTCTGGGAGTATCGTCAAGTTCAACTCTTACAGAGAACTGTCTGTAAAAATTAATATCATAAGAATAAGGTGCGCGGTTCATAACATCCTTTGCGGTAAGTTTGTTATATGCCGATTTTTCTTCTTCGGCATATGCTGTCGCATCATCGGTAAACTCAAAAGCTACACCGTTTGCCGCCATAACCTCGGGCACAAGTGCACACACTCTTTCGGTAAGCTGCTGACAGTTTTTAGGTATACGGATAGAGTACATTCCGTTAAGAGAAACGGTAACAATTCTGTCGCCCACATGGTCTTTAAGTTCCTGAGGGATAGCTTTGCTTCCGCCGATTATACCCAGAACCGCACCTACTGTTGCACCGGTACAGTCGGTATCGTCACCACAGTTGATAGCGTAAATAAGGGACTTTTTGAAATCTCCCTCACCGTAAAGCAAACCGATTACCACAAAACCAAGGTTTGCAGGAGCCTGGAACCAACCAAGGTCTCCGTTTGATTCCATTACCTTTTCTCTTGTCTCACGGTAATCAATGCCCTTTTCGTAACAATCCATAACAAGTCTTACAATCTTTGCTGTAAGGGATTCCTCGGGTATTTTTGAAAGTGCGGCGCAAATAAGAGTTTTTATATCACTTTCCACATAGGCAAGGCTCTGCATGCTTGCTGTGAATATTTCAGCACAAACGCCTTCGCTCATTCCGTGGTCTACCATTGCATCCATAGTAGCGTATTTTACTGCAACATCAGGTGCACCGGGAGCCATAGAAGCCCATATTTCACTGCGAATCCAGGCACCGTTGGATGTTTTCCACTTTTCATTATCAACCTCACCGCTCATAGGAGGAAGAAGACCAAGTCTGAGGTTTGTTTTACAAACGCCGTACTCATTCCAATGAGGAGGAATCCAGTCAAGCCAATATTCGGACAAATAGTTTGCATCAAGTCGTTTGGGGCCTATATCCTCCATAGCGCAAAGCCAAACAAGTTGAAGGTCAAGGTCATCATTGGGAAGCGGCTCACCGCTTGCGGTTGTAAAGCCCTGTATATCAAGGCTGCTTCTTGTTCCTTCAAAAGGAGCCCCCATAGTTCCGCCTATGTTTTTACCAAGCCAGCAACCGTGAAGCTTATCCAGATATTCTTCTCTATTAAATTTTAACATAAAAATCACCTCAAAAAATTTTCAATCTACTACTTGAATTATAACACATTCGATGGTATAATGATAGTAAAAACAAGTCTTTTTTTAGTAAAATCCATTCAAGATGAGGTGTTTCTGTGAACAACGAGCAAAAAACCATTATAATTGACTACGAATATTTTTCCGAGAGCGATTATTTCAACGGCAAATTCAACTACATCCACACCTATTTACACAGAAATTACAGGTACAGAATGCATTCTCACCAGTTTTATGAAATCAACATAATTTCCTCAGGCAGCGGTCAGCATTTTATTGAGGATACCTGCCTTTCTGCCACCGCAGGAGATATTTTTGTTATTCCTCCGGGTATAAGCCATAGCTACCATTCCGACGATGCACTGGATATATACCATATACTTATTAAAAACGATTTTCTGAACAGATACGCCGAGGAGCTTTCCGAGGTTGAAGGATTCAGCATTCTTTTTGACATTGAGCCTCTCATCCGTCAGGCATCGGGCAGAAATATCAACCTTAATTTAGGCGCACCCGAACTGCAAATGTTCCGTGGGGACCTTGAACATATGATGAAAATTGAGGAAAGTGGAAGGTATGTTTACCTGAATGCTCTTGTACTTGCCTTTATATGCAGGCTTTGCAGAAGAATAAGCGACTCTGTTTCCAAGGTAACCGAAAGTGATATTGTATCTGTTATGAACTACATAAGAAACAATCTGGACAAAAAGCTGAGTATTACAAACCTTTCCGCCTATGCGGGTATGTCCTCATCAACTCTCAACCGTCATTTTCGTAATATGGTAGGCACCTCTCCCATGGACTATGTTCTTTCCTGCCGTGTATCACGGGCAAAAGAACTGTTAAAGGAGGGAAACCTGAGTAAAACTGAAATAGCGGGCATTTGCGGATTTTACGATAGCGCACACATGAATAAATATCTTGGTTAATTTTTCAAGAAAGGTTAAAAATACGATAATATAGGTTAAACATTTTTCCTTGAAACCCGACATCCCATATAGTAAAATTAAAATAGATAAAACATTCAGAAGTGGAGTGTTAACTAGAAAGACAGGGGACGGTTCTGTGTCCTGAATGTTTAGGTTGAGATTCTTCCCTCGCTTCGCTCTGTCAGAATGACGGAACTCGTCCGTTTCTTTGTCATCTTGAACTGACTGCTTATGTGACACTGGGGACGTGCCATTTTTGTCATCTTTTTGAGATCCTTCGGTCAAAGCTAAACCCTTTGGGTTTTGCTTTTTCCCTCAAGGATGACATTATCCTGTTTTGTCATTCTGAAACCGAAGGTTGAAGAATCTCACTATGTACGGATTAATGGTGACACAGAAATGGAACCAATGAATTTAATGAAAAGAATGACACGGCAGATGCAAAGCTGCCGTGTTTTCTTGTTGACACAGGTATATTTTGGTAGTATAATAAAGATATAAAAACAAGGTGGGGAGAATATGCAAAATAAAGTAAAAAAGGTGACTATTTTGGCACGTCCCCACTGTCACCTTGGAGTGACAAAACTGTAATTAAAGCAAAACCAAGTTGGTTTAATAGAAATAGTGGTTGGTTAAGTAAATATGATTGAGGAAGTGAAAAGTAAATGAAAAAAATAATATTGCTATCATTAATACTGTTATTGATATTTGTTTTGTGTGTCATCAGTATAGCTTCTTTCCCTAAACCAGATATAGAGATACTTACCAAAAAAAATTCTGGGATTAAAGATTTTTATATAGAAAATGAGATGGTTCACATTGTTACCGGTTTAACCTTAAAAAACAATTTGAATTCTACTGTGCAATTTATACTAACTGCTGAAAGCATAGAGGATTATGAATCAGGTTTAATAACATCACCGACATTACATGGATATAATGAAACATTAACAAACAAGGTGTTTAGTATTAACGAAAACGAAAAGATAACAATTGATGTGGTTTTTGTAGGAACGCATGGTAAGAACGATAAAAAGGTCGATAGGTTATTGCCAGAAATCAAAGTCCATATAATGAAGACAGGGGACGGTTCTGTGTCCTGAATGTTTAGGTTGAGATTCTTCCCTCGCTTCGCTCTGTCAGAATGACGGAACTCGTCCATTTCTTTGTCATCTTGAACTGACTGCTTATGTGACACTGGGGACGTGCCATTTTTGTCATCTTTTTGAGATCCTTCGGTCAAAGTTAAAACCTTTGAGTTTTGCTTTTTCCCTCAAGGATGACATTATCCTGTTTTGTCATTCTTATGTTGTATTGTCCGGTAGGCAGGTAATACCAGCCTTTACACAGTTAATTTTTTAAAAGCACTATCTTTCTGAAGAATTTTCCTCCGAAGTTCGCGCCTCTTTTGGTTTACATAATGGAGTATCTGCGACAAAATTCTGAAAAATGAACAAAATTAACAAAAAAGGCTTGACAAATGGTGACATGTTGTGTTATAATGATATGGTAAATTATCACTTGTCTAATTCTCGTTAATTGCAAATGGCGAGGGGAGGGGAACTTAAGTGTCAGAAATCAGAGTTAAGGAAAATGAATCCTTAGAAAATGCTATCCGCAGATTCAAGCGTCAGTGCGCTAAATCCGGTGTGCTTAATGAACTCAGAAAAAGAGAGCATTATGAAAAGCCTAGCGTAAAGCGTAAAAAGAAATCCGAAGCAGCTAGAAAAAGAAAGTATTAATCTTTCGAGGATATAGAAATGTTAAAAGAACAGTTAATGGACGACCTTAAAGCCGCTATGAAGGATAAGGATGAACTTCGTAAAAATGTTGTTCAGATGGTCCGTGCAGGCGTGCTTCAGGTTGAAAAAGATAAAAAAATTACTCTTGATGACGAAGGCATCGTTGATGTTATCGCCAAAGAGGTCAAAAAGAGAAGGGATGTTCTGCCTGAATTTGAAAAAGGCGGCAGAGACGACCTTGTAGAAGCAACAAAGAGGGAAATAGAGATATTATTAGCATATCTGCCTTCTCAGCTCACAGAAGAAGAGTTAGACAAAATTGTTTGCGAGACCGTTAAAGAAACCGGTGCCTCTTCCATGAAGGAAATGGGTAAGGTTATGGCGGCTCTTATGCCTAAAACAAAAGGCAGAGCCGACGGAAAAATGGTCAATGAGCTTGTAAAGAAATATTTAAGCTGAAGAAAACCGAAGCGCAAGCTTCGGTTTTTTTATATATAAAACCCCAAAAGAATATTATTATATTTTTGCATAAATTTTGCATAAACTCTTGTATTTTTATGAAAAGTATATTATAATAGTAGCATAATTGGAAAATTCATTGAAAATTTATTCATTGGTGAATATAAGCAGAGGTGATAAAATGCTTAAAATAGGAATAGTTCCAAATCTTGGAAAAGCGGAATGCTGCAGAGTTGTTAAAGACTTGTGCGGTTTACTTCATGGCAAAGCGGAAATTGTTTTAACCGACGAGGTGTTTTATCTCCCTGTGGATAAAGCAGAAAGAAACCGCAAAACCCTGGAGGAAATTGCAGCAGATTACGATGCAAAAGTTCTTGGAGTACGGGAATTTTTCGAAACTGCGGACATTGTTGCAGTAACCGGTGGTGACGGTTCTCTTCTTCGTGCAGCACCGGGTGCGGCAATTGCAGGTAAACCCCTTCTTGGTATAAACCTGGGCAGAGTAGGGTATCTGGCATCGGCAGAAACAAGCTCTCTTGAAAAGGTTGCACAGCAGCTTTTATCGGGGGAATATACCACAAACGAACACCTTATGCTCAGTACACAATGCGACGGAAAAAGGGTGCTTGCGCTTAACGATATTGTAATTTCCCGTTCTGAAATGGGCAGAATCCTCGAATTCTCACTTTATGTTGATAATGAGCTTGTGGATACATACACCGCTGACGGTATTGTTATTGCAACTCCTACCGGGTCCACAGCATACTCTCTTTCGGCAGGCGGACCTGTGGCATACCCTTATATGGATATGCTTATAATTACTCCCATCTGTGCTCACGGTCTCAGCTCAAGACCAATAGTTGTTCCGGCGGATAAAAAAATAACCGTTAAGCTTGGCGAAAAGTATAATTACCGTGCAACGGTTGCCGCAGACGGACACATAATTAAAAAGCTTACAACAAACGGAAGCATAACCGTTGTTAAATCGGACAAAAAAACAAGGCTTGTAAAAACCAATAACTGGGGGTTTTATGAGCTCCTTCGTATGAAGCTTAAAGGCAACTGAAAGGAGAGAACCTATGTTGAAATACGGAAGACACGCAAAGATTCTTGAAATAATAAAAGACAGCATCATAGAAACACAGGAGGACCTTGTTTCTGCACTTAAAAATGCCGGCTACGATGCCACTCAGGCAACAGTTTCCAGAGATATCCGTGAGCTGCATCTCATTAAGGTTTCTGCTCCCGGTGGCGGATACCGCTATGCTACATCTATGGCGGACAGCACCTCCAACGACCTTGAATCCCGGCTTAATGTTATTTTGGGTGAGGCAATGGTAGGCGTGGATTATGCAATGAATCAGGTGGTTGTGAAAACCCTGCCGGGTATGGCAAATGCCGCTGCATCCGCTGTTGATAACTGTATCAACAACAACTCAATTGTAGGCACAATTGCCGGAGACGATACCATTCTCCTGATTATGCGTGACGAAAAAGAAGCGATAAAGCTCGTTTCTTATCTTAACAGAATTTTAAAATAAGTGGTGATTTTGTTTTATGCTGCTTCATCTCAAAATTAGAAATATTGCCGTAATTGAAGAGGCAGATATTGATTTTTATGACGGTCTCAATGTGCTTACCGGTGAAACCGGTGCAGGTAAATCAATACTCATTGATTCCATTTCAATGCTTACCGGTGTTCGTTCAAACCGTGAACTTATACGGACCGGAGAAGAAAAAGCTTCGGTTTACGGATTGTTTACCCCCTGCGATAAGGTCTGGAAAATACTTGCCGAGGAGGGCGTAGAACGGTCCGAGGACGGGCTTCTGTCGGTAAGCCGTGAGCTTAATGTTACAGGGAAATCGATATGCCGTATAGGGGGTACCGTTATGCCCCTTTCGGTGCTTAAAAAAATAGGAGCCTACCTTATAAATATTCACGGTCAGCAGGATGCCCTTGAGCTTTATGCACCCGAAAAGCATATTATTCTTCTTGATAAATGGTGCTCGGAGGCAATTTCTCCCCAGCTTTCCGCATACCGGGATTGCTATAAAAAATACATAGCAATAGCGAAGGAAAACCGTGAAATTAACACTCTGCGTGAAAAACGCCGTCAGGAAATGGACTTTCTCGAGTTCGAGGTGAAGGAGATTTCCGAAGCAGAACTCCGCGTGGGTGAGGAAGAGGAGCTGCTGAAAAAACGAGAGGAACTGAAAAATTCGGAAAAGCTTAAAAACGCTGTTTCTCTTGCAAAGGAAAGTCTTTTTGAAAGCGGCGGAAGTGCAAATGAGCGTCTTGATGTTTCAGCTCAAAAGCTCGAACAGCTTTCTCCGGTTTATGGAGAGCTTAATGAAACGGTGGGGAAGCTCCGTGAAATAATGTCCCTTATGGAGGATGTAAAAGGAAATCTCCGCCTTTTCGACGGAGAAATGTTTACAACCGAAAGGCTTGAGGAAATAACCGACAGACTTGACATTATAAGCAAAATGAAGCGGAAATACGGTGGCGACGAAGCTGCTGTGCTTGAACATCTGGAAAAATCTGCTGCCCGACTTGACGAGCTGAAAAATGCTGAGGAGCTGAGCCTTAAGCTGGCGGATAAAATGGAAGAACTGAAAGCTGAAATAAGTGAAAGAGCTGAAAAGCTCCACGAAATAAGAGAAAGCTACGGCAAAAAGCTTGCAGAGGAAATTGTAACACAACTTGCAGAGCTTAATATGGAAGGCTGTCAGTTTGTTACCGATATAAAAAAAGTGCCTTACGGCGGTCTTGGTAACGATGGCGTGGAGTTCCTTATTTCACCAAACCGTGGTGAGGATGTGAAACCTCTTTCCAAAATAGCTTCGGGCGGTGAGCTCAGCCGTATTATGCTTGCAATAAAGTGTATTATGGCGGATACCGACGAGGCACAGACTTACATTTTTGATGAAATTGATACCGGTGTAAGCGGAAGAGCCGCTGAAAAGGTGGCTTTGAAGCTCGGAAAGGTAGGGGAAAGCAAGCAGACCCTTGTAATTACCCATCTGGCGCATATTGCCGCTGCCGGAAAACATCATTTCCGTATTGAAAAAACTGTTGAAGAAGGCAGAACGAAAACCCACATAACAGTTCTGGACCGCAAGGGAAGAATAGAGGAAATTGCCCGTATAAACTCAGGAAGTAATTTAACTGAAGTTGCTTTAAAGCAGGCAGAGGAAATGTTAAAATAAATTTATGTAACAAAGTAAAACACGGCTGTTATCAGCCGTGTTTTTTATCTTATTCCGAAATTGTCCTCAGTCATATCCTGAACCCATTCATAAGAATGTACTGTTTCGGGGTTTTCGCCTGCTATAATAAGACCGCCGTCTACCCAATGCACCTTTTTGCCAAGGCTTTCTGCAATGTCCCGCATTGGCACAAGGGTTCTGCCGTTTTTAATAACCGCAGGACTTTCAAGCGCCTTTTCCTCACCGTTTGCATCCATTGTATCTTTGCCAACAGTAATATTTACAATTTTACCGTCAAGGTTAACTGTAGCAGTTCTTGTGGCATCATTCCACTTAACTTCTGCGCCAAAGCCTTCGGAGAAAAAGCGAAGGGGAACCATGGTTTTTCCGTTAATAATCTCAGGTGCGGTGTCAAGAGTTTTCTGTTTGCCACCTGCAAAAGCGGTGGATTTACCAATGCCGAGAATAACAGAATGCTTATGCTGATTAAGTTTAAGCTCACTTACGGTTACAGGCTCATCCACGGGAGTTTTATCGTAGTCTGTAGTTTCGGTGTAGCGGTATGCAAAACGACCGATAGGTGCGGTATCGCCATTGTTGTACACATCCATAATATCGCCCTGGTTCTGCATATTATCGTTCCACTTAAACTCAATATCAATGAGCTTATCAGTAAGACCAAGCATTGCACGAGGCACACGAATCATCATCTGATTTCCGCTGTATTTATAGGTAATAGACCCTACAGGCTTCCAGTTCCATCCATCTGCACTATAGGAAAGGGTTGTGCTTGTGGAGGATGCGGGATTTTCAATATTCACCGCAAAATCGTAACCTTCCCAACCTGTTTTATAGGTGCGGTCGGTGTTGATGAACAGACGCATCCAGGAGGGGTCTGTGTGACTTGTTAGGTTTTCGTTTGTTTTAACGTAGAAATAAAGGTTGTCGTCATCCCGTGCTACTTTGGATAGCACAATATCGTTTCTGCCGGTGTTATTTTTATATCTTTCAACCTTGTGCTGACCCCAGAAATCACGGGATTCTGTACCACCACTATATCCATAGTACGATGGCTCCACATCATCAAACTGGGAAAATGCACCGCCTATACGGATGGTTTTTTCAACACTTGCTGCAGGAGTGGGTTTTGCACCCTTGAACCTGCGGATACCTGCTACCATCTGATAGTAGTAGTTATCCTTGAAATCTCCCTTGGTGGGTTCAATATCACGACTGTATTCGTCACGGTACTGGTCGGCAAATGCCCAGTCAACACCAATCCAGATTTCCTGATGTCCTACCGACCATTCATTCCAACCGGTTATAAACACCATTCGTGGATTTAACTCATAGGCTCTTTCCCATTGTTCAGCAAAGTTGTAGCCGTAATATTTACTTTCCCCGGTAACTTTTGAAAACCTGTCCTTGTAGGTAAAGCTTCTGCCGTAAACACCATCACCATTCATGGCGGTAAGTCCGTTATCATTGGCATTCTGAGCGACTCCCACGGCAACACACTCATAGTTATATTTACTGTTTGTAAGTGGCACATATCCGTTTTGCGGATATATTTCGAGCCATGGCCAGTCATTGTTTCTCTGAGGGCCGCTGAAATAACTTGGCTGACCGGGGCGGAAGGTAAAGAAATCCGCAATTTCCTCGTGAAGGGCATCTATATCCGCATATCCGGTAGCTTTTGAAAGATTATCCGGGTAACCCATTACAACCGGCTTTCCATCCAGGTAATACCAGACATCACTGTAAAGACCCACACTGTACATGGACTGATAAATTCTTCTTAAATCTTCTGTATTGTAGTCATAATTGAAAAAGGGCAAAATAAAGGATATGCCGGGTGCGTCAATGCCCTCCTGCTTCATTTTGTGGATTGTATCAGCGAGGACCATTGTTCCGCCGAGCCATGTCCAGGTGCCGTTTGTGGAGTCGGTAAACAATCCGTCAACGCCTGCGGCAGAGAGTAGTTCAAGCTGCTTACGCATTACCCAACTGTCCATACCGTTGTAAAATCCGTAAATTGACTCATTCCACCAAAATGTTCCGTGAATTCCCCAGTCACCGGTCGTACCGTCGGCATTTATCCAGCTGTATACATTTTTAATGTCCGCTTCTGTTTTTCCCGGATTACTGCGAAGGAATTTTTTGAGGGTTGCCTCGTTATTGTGCATTGTGTGAGGGGCTCCCGAAACCGAAAGATAGCTTGGCTGAGCATGCCAGGTCCAGTAGAAAATTCCAATTTGTTTTTCGGGGTCATATTCTCCTGTTGTTTCATAGCCGGGAAGCTTTCTGCCCATCATGTCCGTAGCAGACCAGGTGGTGCTGTTATGGTCAATAAGCTCCTCATCTGCCACAGGCACAAAGTTTGCAATTCTCTGCTCATAAAAAGTGGGCGGGGGAGTGGTTTTTGTAAAACAGAAACGGTCTACATAAAAAGGAAGTCCGTAAAAAATCATATATACATCATGAACACCCGTAATCTGAGTTTTTATGTCGTCGGAGAAGGTTTTCCACTCAAACTCCTGACCTTCGTATTCAAAATATATTTCTCCGAGCAAGGGTCCTTTTTCGGGGTCATCTGCCCTGAGCTGAATTACAACCACGTCACCGTAGGATACCTGGTCGGGAAACACACGCATGGTAAGACCCTTTGGTGAGGTGGAACCAAAGTTCACATCCGCAAATCCCAGAGAGGTGTACTTTGCATTTACAACAACGTGAGTGCTTGCACGGTTTATGTTAGGGGTTTTTGAATCGTAATCCTCCGCTTCTATCCAACTGTAGGCATCACGGAGGGGTCTTTCAACCTCATTTACCATACACTTGAAGCCAACAATCATCTGTCCTTCAAAGGCAAAATTTTTTTGCTCAACGCCGTTTACAAAAACGCTGCTGACCTGACCGGAGACTATTCTGTCTGTTACCCATACACCGACAGACTGAGCAGGGTCGGATAAAACCATAAGCAGTTCACCACAGGCATCAAAGCCTTCAACAGTAAGCTCAAGCAGGTCGTTATCAACAAAATCCACAAATCTTTTAACGGCAAGAGGCTCTGTTTTAAGGGTGGCATCATAGCTGCCTGCCCATTTGTAAAGTGATGCGGTAAATGAACCTATGTTGTCGCTGTAGCTGGGACAGTAAAACTGATATTTTTTAACCGACTCCGGCGATACAAAATAGTGAGCAACGGTCTTGCCCTGTTCTACCTTTATGGGAGTATGATTAATTCTGTCATAATCGGCAATATTCTTTACCACTCCTTCAAGAGGAATAGTTACCCAGGCACAGACAGGCATTACCATGGTAAAAACAAGAATAACACATAAAAGTGTAAAAACATATTTTTTCATAAAATTACCCTTTCCCTTAAAATGAAGGAGGTGATGATACCCATATAATTTTGGCGGTGGTTTTGCCGGGATTGGAAATGCAATGTGTGTTGTTGGGCTTGTAGCAAAAGCTTTCCCCCTTGTGCACGCGGTAACGCTTGTTGCCTATCTGTAAAACAATGTTGCCTGCAAGAACATAGCCAAATTCCTCGCCCTCGTGGGCGTTTTCCTCCTTGTAGGTGCCGCCGGGTTCCAATGTGAGCATAATGGGCTCCATTTCGTTTTTCTGGGCATTGGGAATTATCCATTCAACCTTGTAGCCCATATCCGGGTCCTCTGCTTCAAAATAATCACTTACCTTGAAGACAATTTTTTCCTCCTCGTCATCGCTGAAAAACTCCTTCATGGTAACACCCAGGGATTCCAGAATATCCATAAGAGTGGAAATAGAAGGTGAGGTAAGGTCGCGCTCAAGCTGCGATATAAAGCTCTTTGAAAGCTCGCAGCGGAGAGCAAGTTCATCCTGTGTAAGGTTCTTTTCCTGACGGAGAATTTTAATTTTTTTGCCGATTTCCATATTGCTCAAGACCTTTCGGGCTTTTTTTATATTGTACACCTTTTAACGGCATTTTTCAAGCCCTTTATTTAACAAATTTTAATTCTTCCGAATATATTGATAATAAAAAGTTCGGGAGTGAGGGCTATGTGGTACGCCTTATTTTTTGCCGCCTTGCTCAGCGCAGATTCCCTTGGGGTGGGCATTTCTCTTGGCATGAGCAATGTAAAAACGCCTCTTTGTGCAAAAATTGTTGCAACGGTGGTGTCGGTAGGTTTTGCTGCTGTCAGTTGTTTTGTGGGAATGGCAGGGGGCATGGTTTTAAACCCTGTATTGTGCAAAACTGCAGGTGGATTTTTGCTTATTCTTTCGGGTGTGGCGCTGCTCTGGAACGCGGAACACGACAATAAAAAGGATTCCGACCGGGACGGTTCAGGGGAAATTTCCGTAAAAGAAGCGGTGATTATGGGCTTTGCGGTTTCGGCAGATATGCTTGGTGCAGGCACGGGGTTTGCCTGCGGTGAAAGAATTGTGTGGGCTTTTCCGCTTTTTGCCGGGACTTTTCAATATATTTTTCTGACTCTTGGAGATTATGCCGGCAGAAAAATAAATGTTCCGCTGTGGCTTAAGGAAAAGGTTATTCCCTATCTGCCACCGATTATAATAACGGTACTGGGGGTTTTGAAAATAATAACCGGGCTCTGTCAATGACAGAGCCCGGTTTGTTATTGCATATATATTTTCTGTTGTTCAAAGTTTTGCGAAGCGAAGCATCTACAGTTTTTTGCCTTTGGCAAAACGTATATTTTCCTTGCTGTGCGAAGTTATGCGAAGCGAAACTTCTACAGTTTTTTGCCGAAGGCAAAATACTGTTCTATTCGTAATCCACCACATCAACCCACTGCATAAGCATTTCCTTCTCTTTGGGCTGATTTTCTTTTACAAGCTGAGAAGCGGCAACAATGGGAATCCATTTCTGTACATACTGCTTTGCTGTATCTGTTTTTTTGCAGAAAAGATTAAGATATTTTTCTGCCGCCTCATGGTTGCCCTCAAGGGAGAACAGAAGGAAGGTTCTTGCGGCATCTGCAGAAGCGTTACCCTGGGTAACATGAGCCCAGTCAATAACATAAGCCTCGCCTTCGGGGGTAATTATAATGTTGCTGGGGTTGAAATCACCGTGGCACACCTTTGTGTGCTTTGGCATACTGTCGAGTCGGGTGTGAAGCTCGTAACGGATTGTTGCATCAAGACCGGTTTCGGTAATTTTTCTGTGCATTTTATCCTTGAGCTTGTTGAGAAAAGGTGCCTGCTTTGTGTGAATTTCAGTCTGTATATTCACAAACAATTCAAGGTATTCGTCAAACTTGTCAGGATTTTCCTTCATCAGCTGTTCCATGGTTTTGCCTTCAATATAATCCGCAACAATTGCCCATTTTCCGTCCATGAGTGTAACCTCGTGGAGCTTGGGCATTGTAAGACCGGTTTCTTCAACACGAGCCTGGTTAAGGGCTTCGTTAAGCACATTTGCCTTGGAATAGCTTTCATCGAAAAGCTTTACGGCAAGGTTTCCGCTTTTGTAAATTATCTTGTTGGGGCGGTTTGCAATTACGCTGTCGAATTTCATAAATTTACCCTCCTTTAACTTATACTCTGTCCGCTTTGCCGTAATAGGCATTAAGGTACATTTGTTTAATTTCGCTCATAAGGGGATATCTTGGGTTTGCGCCTGTACACTGGTCATCAAACGCCTGCTCTACCATATCATCAAGTCTTTCAAGGAATTCCTTTTCATCAACGCCATATTCCTTGATGGAAGCCTTTATGCCAACCTTTTCCTTAAGCTCATCAAGAGCTTTGATAAGGTTTTCAAGCTTTTCTTCGTCGGTTTTACCCTTAACGCCAAGGTAATCTGCAACCTCTGCATAACGGGCAAGAGTGTGAGGATGGTCGTACTGTGAGAAGGTACCCATCTTTGTGGGAGTTTCGGTAGCATTGAACCGAAGCACATGGTCAATCATAAGTGCATTTGCAACACCGTGGGGAAGATGATAGAAAGCACCAAGCTTGTGTGCCATGGAATGACATACACCAAGGAAAGCGTTTGCAAAAGCCATACCTGCCATAGTTGCGGCATTTGCCATTTTTTCACGGGCATCAACATCGGTAAGACCGTTTTCGTAAGCACGGGGAAGGTTTTCAAACACCATTTTGAGTGAACGCAGTGCAAGGCTATCGGTGTAATCGGTAGCGAGCATGGAAGCATATGCCTCCAGGGCGTGAGTTACCGCATCAATACCGGATGCCGCTGTTAAGCCTTTGGGTGCGCTCATGTGAAGGTCGGTGTCGATAATTGCCATATCGGGCAGAAGCTCGTAATCGGCAAGGGGATATTTAACTCCGGTCTGCTCATCGGTAATAACAGCAAAGGGTGTAACCTCGGAGCCTGTACCTGCAGATGTGGGAATTGCAATAAAGTAAGCCTTTTCGCCCATTTTGGGGAAGGTGTAAACTCTTTTGCGAATGTCAATAAAGCGCATTGCCATATCCATGAAATCAGCCTCAGGATGCTCATACATTACCCACATAATTTTAGCTGCGTCCATAGCGGAACCACCGCCAAGAGCAATAATGCAATCGGGCTTGAAGGCGGTCATCTGTGCCGCACCGCTCTTTGCATTTGCAAGAGTGGGGTCGGGCTGAACATCAAAGAAGGTGGAATGAGCTATGCCCATTTCATCAAGCTTGTCGGTAATGGGCTTTGTGTAACCGTTTTCATAAAGGAAGGTGTCGGTTACAATGAAGGCTCTCTTTTTGCCCATAACATTTTTAAGCTCGTCAAGAGCTACAGGCAGACAGCCCTTTTTAATATATATTTTTTCGGGTGCTCTGAACCAAAGCATATTCTCTCTCCTCTCGGCAACTGTTTTAATGTTTAAAAGATGCTTCACACCTACATTCTCGGATACCGAGTTGCCGTCCCAGGAACCGCAACCAAGAGTAAGGGAGGGGGCAAGCTTGAAGTTGTAAAGGTCACCTATACCGCCGTGGGAGGAGGGTGTGTTCACAAGGATACGGCAGGTTTTCATACGGCTTGCAAAAAGGTCAATTTTTTCTGTTTCGGTAGTTGCATTAAGATAAACCGAGGAGGTGTGGCCGTAACCACCGTCTGCCACAAGCTGTTCAGCCTTGACAATGGCATCCTCAAAGGTTTTTGCTCTGTACATTGCAAGCACGGGAGAAAGCTTCTCGTGAGCAAATTCTTCGGAAAGCTCAACGCTTTCAACCTCACCGATGATGATTTTTGTGGTTTCAGGAACATCAACGCCTGCAAGAGAAGCTATTTTGTGTGCGGACTGACCTACAATTTTGGCATTCAGCGCGCCGTTGATGATTATGGTTTTACGAACCTTTTCGGTTTCCTCGGCATTAAGGAAATAACAGCCTCTTGCCGCAAACTCTTTTTTTACCTTGCTGTATATTTTGTCAAGAACAATTACAGACTGCTCGGAAGCACAAATCATACCGTTGTCAAAGGTTTTGGAATGGATAATTGAGCTTACTGCAAGAGTGATATCTGCGCTGTCGTCAATAATTGCAGGGGTGTTACCCGCACCAACACCAAGAGCAGGTTTTCCGCTGGAATAAGCCGCCTTTACCATGCCGGGACCGCCTGTTGCAAGGATAGTATCAGATTCCTTCATAACAAGGTTTGTAAGGTCCAGGGCAGGAACATCAATCCAGGAAATAATGTCCTCCGGAGCACCGGCTTTTACTGCTGCCTCAAGCACAAGTTTTGCTGCCGCAATGGTGGAATTTTTTGCTCTGGGATGAGGGCTTATTATAATTCCGTTACGGGTTTTAAGTGCCAGCAGACATTTGAAAATTGCAGTTGAGGTGGGGTTTGTGGTTGGGATAACTGCCGCAATAACACCTATAGGCTCGGCAATTTTCTTTGTGCCGAAGGCTTTGTCCTCTTCAATAACGCCACAGGTTTTTGTGTCCTTATAGGCATTGTATATATATTCGGAGGCATAGTGGTTTTTAATGACCTTATCCTCCACAATGCCCATACCGGTTTCTTCAACCGCCATTTTGGCAAGGGGAATTCTTGCTTTGTTTGCGGCGCTTGCCGCTGCCAGGAAGATTTTGTCTACCTGTTCCTGAGTGTAGCCGGCAAACTTTTTCTGTGCCGCGCGTACGCGTTCAAAAGCCGCCTGAAGGGTCTCAACGCTGTCAACAATTTTGTAATCCATCTGTGATTACTCCTTTCATAAGGATATTTATTAAAACAAAAATTCGTCTAATCTCCAATCTCCGGAAAGCTTGTTTGATATCATTTTAACAAAGTTTTGAATATTTGTCAATAGGGAAATTGATAAAAATTTAACAAACTTTTCCGTTTTATGCATTTATAATATGTACATTTTAATGAATGGTGCGAACTGCAGGCAGAAAATACCCGGAGTTAAGAGATTATTCGTCCTGCGGATTCGGAATGACAAGGGTAAAGGGGGAGAGGACCACCGCCTGTGGTGGCGAGGGGATACAGACCATATCAAACAAGCCGCTTAGCAGCGTTTCACAGAATGACAAAGGAAAATTGCGTGCGAATCACTTTAAACCTGCCGATACAAAAAACAAACACAAGCAAAGTATTAAAAACAGCAATCCGTATATAATAGGTAAAAGTGCCTAAAATAAACAAAAAATATTGTAAAAAAAAGGGGAATTGTCAGAAATTTAACAAAAATTAAAATTTTGGTAAAAAAGGTATTGTTTTTATAAATTTTATGTGCTATAATAAACTTGGAAATTTTTTGAATTTCTGATTCGTAAAATAAATATCCCTTTATCAGAAAGGAGGATGTGACCATGGGAGATAACGCTTTATTTGTTACATTAATGGGTATGGGAACTGTGTTTGTAGGTCTTATATGCATAGTTGTTCTTTGTATGATTATGAGTGCAATTGTGCGTTCTTTCACAAAGAAACCCGAACCCGTAAAAACTCAGGCGGCAGTTCAGTCTGCTCCTGCAGGCAAGCCTGCGGTAATTGCAAACAAGCAGGAATTTGTTGCGGCAGTTTCTGCGGCATTAGCGGAGGATATGGGAACCGATATTACCGGCATCCGTATTCTTTCGGTAAAACAGCTTTAAACTAAAATCTTATTAAAAGGAGAAAAGAAAAATGAAAAAATATGTTGTAAATGTAAACGGAACAAAATATGAAATTGAAATTGAAGCTATTGACGGTGTAGCAGCAGCACAGGCTCCTGCACAGGCACCCGCAGCAGCTCCTGCACCTGCAGCAGCTCCCGCAGGCGGTGAAACAATAAACGCCCCCATGCCCGGCACAATCCTTGAGGTTAAGGTTGCTAACGGTCAGGCAGTTAAAAAGGGCGATGTACTTATGATTCTTGAAGCTATGAAAATGGAAAACGAAATTATGGCTCCCTGCGACGGTACTGTTTCATCTGTTATTGCAAAGGGAACAAGTGTTGAATCCGGTACACTTCTTTGCGCAATTCAGTAATTGAAAGGATGTAATTAATAATGGCAGAAGCAATTTTTAATTTTCTTCAGCAGACCGGATTTTATATGATTTCCCAGAATCCGCTTCAGCTGGTTATGATTGTTATAGCATGCTTCCTTTTTTACCTTGCAATAGTTAAAAAGTTTGAACCCCTTCTGCTTCTTCCTATTGCATTCGGAATGCTGCTTACAAACCTTTTTGGTGCAGATATGTACCACGAAATTCTTTTTGCCGGCGGACATATTCATTGGGATTTGTTCGGCGGTGCACCTGTTACGGCTGAGTTTCTTGAAGAGCTTTCGGCTGCAGGCGTGGCAAAAGAGGTTCTTGAAACCGTAACGGTAGGTCAGTCCATCAGTATAGGTCTTATTGATATCCTTTACCTTGGCGTAAAGCTTGGCATTTACCCTTGTCTTATTTTCATAGGCGTAGGCGCTATGACCGATTTCGGTCCCCTTATTGCAAACCCCAAGAGCCTTCTTCTTGGTGCGGCTGCTCAGCTTGGTATATTCCTTGCTTTCCTCGGTGCAGGTCTTATTGGCTTTTCACCTGCTGAGGCAGGCTCCATCGGTATTATCGGCGGTGCAGACGGTCCCACAGCGATTTTTGTTACATCAAAGCTTGCTCCCGACCTTTTAGGTCCCATAGCGGTTGCGGCTTATTCTTACATGGCACTTGTTCCTGTAATTCAGCCTCCCATTATGAAGCTTCTTACAACAAAGGAAGAACGCTCTATCGTTATGAAAGAGCTTCGTCCTGTTTCCAAAACAGAAAAGATTATTTTCCCTGTTATAGTTACAATTTTTGTATCTCTTCTTGTTCCTTCCGCAACTCCCCTTGTTGGTTGTCTTATGCTTGGTAACCTTCTTCGTGAGTGCGGTGTTACAGAAAGACTTTCCAAAACAGTTCAGAACGAGCTTATGAACATTGTAACCATCTTCCTTGGTATTTCCGTTGGTGCAACAGCAACAGCAACCACCTTCCTTTCTCTTAAAACTCTCGGCATTATGGCAATGGGTATTGTTGCATTTGCTTGTGGCTCTGCAGGCGGTCTTCTTCTTGCAAAGCTTATGAACCTGTTCCTTCCCAAGGGCAAGAAAATCAACCCCCTTATCGGTTCTGCAGGTGTTTCCGCAGTTCCTATGGCGGCACGAGTTTCCCAGATGGTAGGTCAGAAGGAAAACCCCTCGAACTTCCTTCTTATGCACGCAATGGGTCCCAATGTGGCAGGCGTTATCGGCTCTGCTATTGCTGCAGGTGTACTCCTTGCAATTCTTTAATCTTGCAGAAAGGATGAACATACTATGAGTAAAGTATTTATTACAGATACAATCCTCCGTGACGCTCACCAGTCCCAGGCGGCTACCCGTATGCGCATTGAGGATATGATTCCCGCACTTGAAATTCTTGACAGTATCGGTTACTGGTCAGTTGAGTGCTGGGGCGGTGCAACCTTCGATTCCTGTATGCGTTTTCTTAACGAAGACCCCTGGGAAAGACTCCGCGCAATAAAGAAGGCTATGCCCAACACAAAGCTTCAGATGCTTTTCCGCGGTCAGAACATTCTTGGTTACAAGCATTATGCCGATGATGTTGTACAGGCATTCTGCAAAAAATCCATTGAAAACGGCATTGATGTAGTTCGTATTTTCGACGCCCTTAACGACCCCAGAAACCTTGAAGCGGCAATTAAATTCGTTAAAGAATATGGCGGTCACTGTGAAGCGGCTATCAGCTACACAGTAAGCCCTGTTCATAACGAGGATTATTTCGTAAAACTTGCAATGCAGCTTGAAAAAATGGGTGCAGATACCATCTGTATCAAGGATATGGCAAACCTGCTTCTTCCTTATGATGCTTACAGCCTTGTTAAAAAGCTTAAGGAAAATGTAAGTGTACCCATTCACCTTCATACACACAACACCGCAGGTACCGGTGATATGACCAACCTTATG
>JAZQCS010000138.1:0-13392 GCA_045546415.1 Clostridia bacterium
CAGGGCGTTAAGCAGTTTACTGCTTAACCCCTTAAATGTTTTACATCACTCCCAAATATTTGCCTAACATTTCATTAGGAGTAAGAAAGTTCAGGCAAATTTTAGGAATGTTGTTGTCACCCATCAATTGTATCACAACATTTGGAATAGGTTTTTAGTTCTTTTGACAAATTAATTTTGTGCATATTTCACATAAAAAAACGTTCAGCTTTCGCTGACCGTTTTTTGTTTACGAAATAAGCTCAAAGGTTACATTCGGTGTTTCTTCATGTACATCATCAAAAACTTCAAGCATGGATTTGCAGTATTCTCTTAGGTCATCAGAAAGAGAAGTAAAACCGTATATTTGTACTTTAAAATCACCTCTTTTATAAAACAAACCTTCCATACAATCCCACAAAGCATCCCAGTTTTCCCCGTAATATTCAGGTAAACCAAACTTTTCCTTTAAAATCAAATGAATTTCACCCAGATACTTACATCCTGTAAAATCAAGCTTAATGGGGTTTTCGGTTATTTCTTTAAATGCGTAGTAGCTTTCGTCTCTGTCCTTCATTTTCATTCCTCCTTATTGAATCTCTATAAATGTGTGGTAGTGGTCGTATGTTACAAAAATAAGCCCATCGTTTGAAAACAATATCCTCTGTGTTCCACGATACCCTGATGTATAATTAATATCCGCCTCATACCATATTCGGTTTGGTGCCGATGGCAAATGACCATTTGTATTTTTATACACACCTTTAAAAAGCATTCTATTTGGTGCAACAGACGAGAGATTTCCCAAGTAATCAATATAACCCATTTTTTTGGCAACTTTTGTAGTTATATAATACCCCGGTAATTTACCGTATTTCTTCAAAAACCAATCCGCACCGTTTACTCCGTTTTTTGTGGCAGTTCCGGCAAGAAGAACTCCAAGCCGCTCAATTATACACCTGCCGTTTGGATGAATGGGTGGCGACGGTATAACCTTTTCGTTTATACCATATATTTTACCATGATTTTTACTACAAATCAAGCACGTTTTTGCATCAAGCGAAGTTTTCCACATTTTCCACTTTGTACTGTACCTCAATTTTTCACCTCCTTTGCTAAATAATTTTAACATTATATATTTTAGCATATATTTTTTATCTTGTCAATAGTTTTGATTAATTTTTTATGCTTGATTTTTTATTCAATTTGTGCTATAATGCTAAAAGAGGTGAGTGTATAATGAGCGAAACTATAAAAGACAGATTACGCAGTTTAAGAGAAGAGTGTAACATTTCACAGGAAAAGCTTGCCGCCGAGCTTGGGGTAACCCGAATGACCCTGGCGGGTTATGAGTTGGGCAAAAGACCACCGGACAGCACGTTTATTGCCAAAGCATGTGATTATTTTAATTGTACTCCCGACTATATTTTCGGGATAAGCCCATTTAAAAACAACGAACACTACGACCGTTGGATAAGCTCTTCGAGTACCCTTGAAGCAGCACTCAATAAGCTTCCTGAAACCCATAAAAACGAACTGGTTTCCGCAATCAATTGGCTATTACAGGATAATTATGCCATAAATCAGCTTACTTCCGACAAAAACTACATGATTGATAAATTTGTATGCCTGGTTATCGAATTTGCCGACCTTTTTCACACATTTTCCGAAATCGTGAATAATTCCGACGCGGAAAATATAAATGAAAAACAGATACTTGATTTTTATGAAAAAACAGAGTATACTCGAAAGGAGCTTTCACGTATTATTGACAGTTCATCATCAGACTTGTTCAGATTTCTGATTCGTCATTTTTCGCACAAAAATAATCTGTTATAACAGTTCCAAATTCACATAAACAAAACGGTCAGCTTTCGCTGACCGTTTCGTAACTTATATGAATCTCTTTAAAGACCTCTTGCCTGCATATTTGCAAAACTCTTTGCCATACATTCAAAAGGATCTGCACCGTAGCAGTTATCCTGTTCAACAAAACAATATTTAATACCGGCATTTTCTACAGCCTTATCAACCGATACCCAGTCGATATTGCCTTCGCCAACGGGAGCCATAGCTTGCACGCTTGCATAGGGGCTACCTCCGTTAGGGTCAAGAGCCATAGTCATATCCTTATAATGAACAAGCTCTATTCTGCCTTTAGCAGCAAGGCTGTCAATCATAACAGCAGGGTTTGTACCGGCAAACTGTGCCCAGTAGGTATCAAGAAGGAATGTGAAATTTTCAGAGTTTTCCATCATAATTTCAAAACCTGTTTTTCCGTTAAACTTCACAAATTCAAACTGATGGTTATGATATGTAAGACCGAGACCTTCCTTTTTAAGCTCGGTTGCAAGCTTGTCAAACTGCTGTGCAAACTCCGCAAAGCCTTTTTCGGAAATGAAGCTGGGAGGAAGGGCACCGAGACCGATATAATCCGCACCGAGAATTTTATGGTCTGCAATTGCTTTTTCAAGGTTGGAGCCATCAAAAGCAAGCGGGTAATGAGTATTGATGATTTTAAGGCCGTGCTTATCTGCAAGGTCACGAATCATCTGAGGATTTGAGGCAAGGTCAAAGCCGGATGCCTGCATAACCTTGTAGCCGATTTTTGCAACCTTTTCAAAGGTTTTATCAATATCCTCAGGAGTTTTAAGATAATCTCTCAGAGTATAAAGCTGTGCACCAATTTTAGACATATTTTTTCACCTCTTAGAATGTTTTGCTCATATCTGTAGCTGTCTGTTCTTTAACATTTTTCTTGAATGTGGAATTTTTGATCTTTTCCTGAAGAATTTCGTAGTATTTATCTTCATCAAGATTTGCAACATCAATGGTCTCCCCTGTCCATGCAGAAAGGTGGATACAGTTGGAAATTGTAAGACCGTTTATGCCTTCTTCACCGGGAGCAAGAAGCTTTTTGCCGTTTTCAACAGCCTGAACAAAATCGTTAAAAATACCAACATGCTGAGGACCACCGTTGGGGTTAGCAGGGATTTTAACCTCCCAGCATTCCGGAACACCGAAAGCAACGGTGTTTGTAGCATTGTGTTCTCTCTCGCTTACGCAAAGTCTGTTAAAGGTGATAGTGTTTTTTTCAACAATAAGACGACCTCTGTCGCAGGCAATTTCAAGACGGTTTGTTCCGGGCCATTCTGCTGTAGATGTAATGAACACGCCTGTTGTACCGTTTTCATATTCCATGTAAGCTGTAACATCGTCTTCAACCTCAATGTTGTGGTATTTACCGAAACCGACAAAGGAGTGGATTTTGCTTGGCATACCGAACATCCACTGCCAAAGGTCAAGCTGGTGAGGACACTGGTTAATAAGCGCACCGCCGCCTTCTTTTTCCCATGTTGAACGCCAGTCGCTGGAATCGTGATATGCCTGAGGACGGTACCAAGATGTAATAATCCAGTTGATTCTCTTAATTGCACCAAGCTCACCCTTCTGAATAAGGTCGCGGACCTTCTGATATACAGGGTCTGTTCTCTGGTTATACATGATACCGAAAACCTTATCGGACTTTGCAGCAGCCTCATTCATTTCACGAACCTGCTTTGTGTAAACACCTGCAGGTTTTTCTGTTAAAACATGTTTGTTATTTGCAAAAGCAAGCTTTGCATATTCAGGATGGAAATAGTGAGGAGTTGCAATAACAACAACATCAACCTCTTCGCAGGAAATAAGGTCTTCAGCCTTTTCAAACTTTAAAACATCTGCACCGATTTCATCAGCGTATTTAAGCTTTTCCGGGTTGATATCGCAAATAGCAGTTACCTTACCGCCGTTTACCTTGCCCGCATGAAAATTCGCAAGGTGGCTTCTACCCATGTTACCGATACCGATAATACCAAATCTTACCATAATTTTTACCTCCGTTTTTTTAGGTTTTATAACTAAACCATTTTATACTTATATAATACACCAAAATTCAAAAAAAATCTTTGATTATTTTGCATAAAATATTGCAAATCTTGCAAAAATGTGTTAAAATAAAAGAAAACAAATTATTTGCAGGTGATTTTATGAATAAAAACCTACTGTACCGTGAGGTCCCTGACATAACATTTTTCCGCACCATAACAACAGGTGAAGGCGACAGCGTTTCCTTTGAACTTCACAGCCACACCACATACGAAATTTTTGTTCTTAAAAGCGAAAAAGCGGTTTTTTATGCCGACGGAACAATTTACCCTATGCGCAAGGACGATGTCATAATTTTCAACAGCAAAGAGCTGCACAACATCAGCTTTGACAACACCCAGCCCTATGAAAGAATTGTAATTCATTTCAATCCGGTTATTGCTCTCCCCTACGACACCGAAAAATACAAGATGCTCAACCTTTTTAACGCACGAAAAAACGGAAAAAACAATTATATCCCCCGGGAGATGCTCGAAAAAACAAGCTTTTTTGTATTGTTGGAAAAGGCAGAATATATGATTTCCAATCCTTCAGATTACACAGATATTTATCTGCAAACTCTGTTTATTCAGCTTCTGATTGAACTGAACAATGCCAGCTCACTTTCGGAAATAAAAGATTATCCCAAACTCTCAAATGAGAAAATCAGGAATATTCTTTCCTACATAAACGACCATCTTACCGAAACAATCTCCCTTGACTGTGTAGCCGCAGAGTTTCACATGAGTAAATCAAATTTGTGCCATCTTTTCAAAAACACCACAGGCTTTTCGGTAAAGCAGTACATAACTTACCGACGCATTGCTCTTGCGCAAAAGCTTATGGCAGATGGCTGCAGCACCCTTGAAGCTTCGGTTGCGGCAGGCTTTAACGACTATTCAAACTTTTACAAAACCTTCAAAAAGTTTATGAGTAAACCCCCAAAAAAATTCAAATGACGAAAAATCCCTGTAAGCTTTGCCTCGCGTTCCTTAGGAACACCGGCAAGCCCGCAGGGATTCATTTTTATTCGTTTTCCATCATCTGTTGTGCCGAAATAAGAAGATATTCATAAATAACCTCTTTTGACAACCTTGTCTCATATATAAACACATCAAGAAAATCGGCTGTTGCCGCAAGAAGAATTACTCTTCCCTCTGTATTAAAATACATAACCTTATCCCCGCTGAGTTTAACAGGCATAAACTCATGCTCCATAAGGATTGCCTGATAACGCGCTACACCTTCCGTTCCAACTTCACTTGCATTATATATGTAACCCATAACGATACCGTCTTCGCCTGCCTCGGCTTTTCCTGCTTCAAGAGGAGTAATGCCAAGCAATGCACCAAGGTCAACAACATCAGGGTACCCTTCATAGAAGGGTATTTCTTTTTTATCCGCTTCAACATCGGTGTATGTTCGTTTTGTATCTACAACAATGCGATTGTTTGCACCGTCCCATTCGATTTCAAAATCGAAAAGCTTGCCAAGGTCACGAAGTTTTATGTAGTTGTTGCCGTTTATGAGATATGCCGTAACCTTTATTTCGGTTCCGTCCTTGTAGAACCTGCTTGATGAAGGCTCTGCGGACTTATCCACGCCGTCACCCTGAGCAAGTTCACCGCCAACAACCGTGTAAGGCTTATCTGAAAGCATTTCAACAGCCTGAGCAGATTCGTTCCAGGTAACCTCAAACTGCTTTTCCGAGCCGTTTACCGCCATTGCGACATCACGGAGCTTGAAATAGTTGTTATCCTTAATATTGTAAGCCTCAAAGCTTACAACCTTACCGTTTACCTCAACTGTAGAACCGGTACACGCGGCATTAAGCGTTTCTGCCGCAAAGACTGAGCCGGTCAAAAGCATAACCGCCACAAGTGATAATGTAATAACTTTTTTCATAAAATCTCCCTCTCTTTATATTCTCGCAACCCCTGTTTTTCTTGCAGCATCAGCAACCGCCTCTGCCACCGCCTTGCCCACTCTCGGGTCAAAGGCTTTGGGGATGATATATTCCTCACATCTTTCTTCGTCTGCAATAAGGTCAGCAAGGGCATATGCCGCTGCCATTTTCATCTCCTCGTTTATTTCGCTTGCTCTTACATCAAGAGCACCGCGGAAAAGTCCGGGAAAAACAAGCACATTGTTTATCTGATTTGGAAAATCGCTTCTGCCGGTGCCAACAATTTTTGCACCTGCCTGAAGTGCCAGGTCCGGCATAATTTCAGGAACCGGGTTAGCCATTGGGAACATTATGCTGTCCTGTGCCATGGATGCCACCATTTCCGCTGTTACGCAACCGGGTCCGGAAACGCCAACAAACACATCCGCTCCCCTCATTGCATCAGCGAGAGTGCCTTGCATACCGCTTTTATTGGTTATTTCCGCCATCTGCTTCTGTGCAGGGTTAAGCCATTCTGCTCCTTTATGAATAATACCTTGCTTATCACACATAACAAGGTCGCCAAGTCCTGCCGAAAGCATCAGTTTGCCTATAGCAATACCTGCCGAGCCTGCGCCATTAATCACCGCCCGGATATTTTTAATATCCTTCCCAACACATTTCAGACTGCTGAGCACAGCCGCAAGTACAACCACCGCTGTACCGTGCTGGTCATCATGAAACACAGGAATATCACAGCACTTTTTCAGCTTTTCCTCTATTTCAAAACAACGGGGTGCCGCAATATCCTCAAGGTTAATTCCGCCAAAGCTTCCTGCAAGAAGGCTGACGGTACGGACAATTTCATCAGTTTCCTTACTGCGTATGCAAAGAGGCACAGCATCAACTCCGCCAAATTCTTTAAACAGCACACATTTACCTTCCATAACCGGCATACCTGCTTCGGGACCGATATCACCAAGCCCAAGCACTGCTGTACCGTCGGTAACAACCGCAACTGTGTTCCATCTGCGGGTAAGCTCATAGGAAAGTTCCGGATTTTTCTGAATTTCAAGGCATGCCTCTGCAACACCCGGAGTATATGCAAGTGATAAATCGTGACTGCTTTTCACAGGTACACGGCTTACCATTTCAAGCTTTCCTTTCAGGTCATAATGAAGTTTTAAACTTTCTTCTTTAATGTTCATTTTTTTCTCCTTTTTATATCATTTTGATTAAAACAAGCCCATTCTGCCAAAGGCAAAAATCCATAAAAACAGAGTGACCATACAAAGTGCCGAGGACATAACAATTGTTTGTGCCGACAGTTTTTCGTCACCGCCCATTTGCTGAGACATAGAGAAGGATGAAACTGCAATTGGTCCTCCAAAGGTTATAAGCAGACACGCCAGCGCTTCACCTTTAAAGCCAAGCATTACTGCCACCGAAAGAATAAGTGCAGGAATAACCACCAATCTTGCAAGAACAACTATCAAAACATCCTTTAAATAACCTTTTGTATCAGTAAATTCAAACCCTGCCCCAAGAACAATTATGGCAAGGGGAGATGCAACAGAAGCTACATTCCCAACGGATTTTCCAACAACTCCCGGCAGCTTTATGTTCAGCGCAAAAAACAGAAAACCAAGCGCACAACCTATAATCAGCGGATTTTTTATAATACCAAGAACAAGTGAGCCTATTTTCAGTTTTTCTTTGCCTTCCCTGAACCTTTCAAGAGCAATTACCGCAAGAATGTTAAATGACGGCACAACAACCGCCACCATAAGAGAGGTTAACCCTCCTGCCGTATCGCCACATATGTATCCCACAAGCGGAACTCCGAGAATAGCAAAGTTTGCCCTGAAAAAGCCCTGGAGCATAACTCCCCGTTTTGCGTTATCCTTTGTCAGAACAAAAACTGCAAAATATCCAACCACAAAAACCGCAAGGATACCTGCAATGGTAAACCCTATAAGCTTCGGGCTGAAAACCTCTGCTGCTTCGGTTTTATAAATATTATAAAACAACAGCACAGGCAAAAAAACCTTAAAAACAAGTTTATTTACTACATCAAAGCCTTTTTTATCGGCAACCTTCAGTTTTTTAAGCACATATCCCAGAAGCATCAGCAAAAATATAGGCATTATTGCTTCAAATGATAGCTTCAGACTTTCCATTTTATCACTCCGGTTTCTTTTTTAAATCCTCAAGCATTTTTGTACAGGAAACAATTTTTTCTGCAAGCATGGTTTTGTTTACATAGTAGTGATTCGCTGCCTCATAGCCTACGGCACTATTTCTGCCAAGTATCTCGTAAGCTTTTTTTGCAAGTTCAATTTCCTCTTTTATTATTTCAACGCAAGCTTCATCATCCCCCTTACGGGCTGTAAGAAAGCGTATCTGATTGTACGATGATTTAAATAAGGTGTATCCGTAAACCACCATGTCTTTAAACTCACAAACGGGCATAGCTTCAACTATTTCAAGACCAATTGCCCACTTTTCACTAAGCTTTTTAAACTGATTTTCATATACATCATGAGGGTATTCCTTACTCCATGTGTTTATATCATCATAAGGATAGCAGGTCATTGTTGCCCCAAGACCTGTAGGGTCTTTGTGCAAAAGAGCCGCACTTCCCAGATTCTGAGGGCCCATATACAAAGCGTAAACAGAAAAAGGAAATTCCGAAAAAGCATTGCTGAATGCTGTAGCCGCTTTTCTAACTGTATCTGCATATGCCCCGTAGCTGTTTCTGAGAACAGTTTCATAAGCATTTTCTGTTGAATTCTCATCCTCAAAAAAAGTGGAAGCGGCAATTTTTATATTTTCCGAAGGGTATCCGCCTAAGGTCCAGGAAAGCATCAGGTGCTGAACCTTTTCTTTTTTCAGGTTTTCTATGTGAGTAAGTACCGTATCATAAACAGGCAAAAACGGTGCCGTTGAGCATTCCCAGGAATTGTTAATCTGCACCTTTGCGGCTGTTTCAAGACATCTTTCCCGTGCCTGCTTCCAGGTACTTTTCGACCATTCGCCGGGTCCCGGAATACTCAAAGAATAGTCCACTATGTTTCCCTTAACTCCACCTATGGTATATTCCTTCCAGTTCTCGCTGACATTGAGAATTATAACATTTTCAGGCAGTTTTGAAATAAGCTTTCCTATCTGTTCTGCTGTAAATTCCCTTTCCCATGCCCAGGTGTAGGCAAAGAATTTTATTTTGGGATTGGTTTCACGCACAGCATTCGCCATAATTCCAAGCACCTCTGCGGCAACATCTTCTGCCGGTCTGTTTTTGCACACAGGACACATATCCTCTTCACGGATATCGCTTCGCGAGTAGCAATTTGTAAGGTTTTCTGACATACATATGTTGAAAAATCCACCAATTCCCGGAGCCATTGTACACAGAGAAACCATGGCATCTCTCAGGTATTTCTGTACCTCTTTGTTGGAGGTGCAAAGACTTGCAAGTCCGTCGTGGAAAACTGTCCCTTTAAGCTCCGGATGTTTATCGAAAAACGCCCATGGCATACCTCTGGGTTCGTTTATGTAAAGGTACACCTTTATTCCGTAGCGTTTTGCTCTTTCAATAAGGTTGTTGAGATTCTCTATGCGCTTTTGCCAGCCCTTTGAAATGCTCTCATCAAAAGTAAAAGGCACGAGCTTGTAAACAATTGCCTGAATCCACACACCGTTTATTCCGTATTTTGCATAACGAATAAGCAAATCATCAGGGAAAGATACGGAGTTGTCCACATCAAGCACATCGCTGTACAGACCTGAAAACGAATAGATATACCGGGTTTTAATAGCAGTTTTGCGCTTGTAAACCTGTTTTTCAAAAACAGGAGCACCGTTGTCATCAGCAATCTGTAACAGGTAATAAAGTGCCCTTAAAATTGCCTCATCCGTACTGCCGTGAATTTCTATCCTATCATCAGAAATTTCAATTTCGTGGTATTCTTCATCATCGGTAATTATGTCCTTAAACAGAATTATCTTTCCGTTACCGGTTTCACCAAGTGTTACCCCGAAGTTTTTTTCAAGCTCAGCCTTAAAATCTGCCACGCAAACAGAAACGCCGTTGCCTGCATTGTTTATGATACACCAATCATTTGTTACCGCTACACCTTGTTTGTTTTCCCGTGGCAACGGCTTGTATTCTTTATCAAAAAACTTAAAAGGAACAGCGTTTGCGGGAATATCTGAAATGTTCTCTTCAACCGCTTTTTTCACAAGTTCCGTTGCCTTTTCCTCTTCCGGGGTCAGAGGTCGGTAAACAACCCTCGGACAATCAAACTTGAAGAAACCCAGTTTGACATTTAAAAAATCATCCTCTTTGAGCACATAGTTCAGGCGCTCCTCATCCCACCCAAGAAGTTCAAGCAGTTGGTCATATGGCAGAATCTGCCAGGTGTTTCGTATAATTGAAATATATCCATTCTGAATCCACTCATCAAGGTTTTCCTGCTCCTTAAGACCCATACCAAAAGCAAGTTTTTTAACATTTTCTTCAGTTGTTTCAAGCACTTTTGCAATTCGCTCCGCAGGAATCATTTCCCAACAACGGAAAATCATCGCCTGCATAACTGTAGGAAAATGAGGCAATGCATACATACACCCTTTTCTTATTTCGGGTAAATTGAGTTCCATTCAAAACACCTCCAAATGTTGCGTTCGTTTTATATGATTTTGTCAAGTTAGGGACAAAAAATTTAATGGTTTGTCGGCACTTTTTATCGGCATTTTTAAAGTGCCGATAAATTTACCAATTAAAATGTTATTCCGAAAGGCTTCCCCTTGAGGGGAAGCTGTCACGAAGTGACTGATGAGGTGTAGATTGCAAATCAAACTTGTTTGATTTTGAAATCGTTATTCTTTTCCACCTCATCCACCGCAAGCGGTCCCCCTTCCCCTCAAGGGGAAGGCTTTTTTATCCCTTGTATATCAAACATTATATTTTTGAAACAACTGTATAACTTCCCTGCCCTTTAGATTCTTCACGTACCTATATATCTCAATACAGAAAAACAAAAATCTTCCCTCTTTGCTCATACTTAACCCCCTTGTATATATACAAACACCTAAACTTCTGGCGATTCGACTCTAAGTGGTTTATACTTATCAGCATTTGCCAAGTCTATACCGTACTGTAACATATCTATTCCTAAACTATTGATAGTATAATAAGCAGATGAGCCTCCGTAACCAGTAGCTATATTAGAATCAAGCAAATTTACATTTCTCAATGCAATACATTCTCGGGTTTCGGGCATATCTTTTTCCTTATACATATTCTTTAATTCAAATAAATCTTCAGAGTATATATTCGACAGCGCCCAAGTCAATTTGAAAAATCTCTGTTTACATATCAGCCCAAGTTTGTACGCACGAAGAAGATTAGAGTATATATCCAGTAGCTCCTCTTCGTTAATGGCATTTATTGTATAAACCAGCTTACATACAGTTTTCTTATAGTTCTTATCAGACTTGTCAAACTTTTCTGATAGTTTAAGCCATTCATCGAAATCGCTATCTTGATTATTAAGTACTTTATACAATTTCGATAAAAGAACTTTATCGGCATAACCCTTATATGTTTGTACCGCAACAGCTGCTGCATTTAACGGCAAAGCAATTTCAGGCAAAGCAACCTCCGCAAGTATTACCGCAACATCCAAAGCGTTTTCTAACATAAATATCTCCTATTCCTTTGTCAATTTCTGATACAATTTCATAAGCTCCGCTACGCAGGAGCTTTCTGTTGTGGTCTTTATGTCGAAGCCGTAAGCTTGCATTACCACTCGGTCATTCTCCTGATGTGCCTTACGCAGTTCGGGAGGCATAGTGAGTTCGTCATACAGGTCGGCAAGAGAGCAATCGGGATATAATGCGCGTGCGTCAAGTATAGCTTGTGCCGTCTTTTCTATCTTTGCCTGTTGCTCTGCTGTAGGTGTCGGCCAAGGGAAGTTGTTGTAAACAATATTTACGGAATACCTGTAACGCATCTCTAATCTTCCGCATACAGCACGCATCCAAGCCATATGAACGTTTGAGGTTAATATACCAAAATGATATAAGGACGCATTAGGAACAAAAGAAGCTGCATTGCTCGCAACAACTTCTTTTGACAGATAACCTAATGGAATATATTTCCTGTTTTCTGACGATGTTGCAGGTATAATTAAATAATCGTTGTCAGGCTGCTTTATCTCCATGAAGCGAGTCGGATAATTTGCATAATCTCTTGTTGCTTGTTTTGTGCTTGAAAGTCTAAACTCTTTTACAGCCTCAACTCTTTTCATAACGAAAGGCATTTTCCTTAATTCTGCTGGTGTAATATTAAGCAACCAAAGACACCATCTTATTTTACCATTTATATAGTCATCAGACCCCATAAATGGTCTAAAATACTTTTCTGATGCTGGCTCGGATTTTACAAATTCTATTTTTTCCTCATCGGTAAATATAAGATGACCGCCTTCAACGGGCTTGCCACCGCTTTGCATTTTAGGAACATCACATATAGGTTTTGTTACGCTTTCTATAAACACATCGGGAGCTTCAATCAAATATGGATTGATATTCTCAACTAACTGCATTCTATCAGAACTATATAGTTTCCTTTTGTGTCGCTCTCTAATAGCATTAAACCCTACAATCACACAATGCACAGCAGCCTTCTCGCTTGCTTCACTATTCCATTTAAATGTGGTATGTGCAAAATCAATTCTTATTCCAAATCTTTCATATAACGGTTTCCATACAGCTGATGTTTGTTCTCCTTGTGTTATTGAATTGGTGGATACAAAAGCAGCCTTTACCTTTGTATTATTTATATACTCTGCTGCTTTAAAGTACCAACCAGCAACATAATCTATTTTCCCAGCTGTTTTATATGATTTGCCATTTTCATCCACATATATAGATAATATATCTTCTTTCTGTTCTTTTGATTGTAGTGAATAACCAACAAATGGTGGATTACCCATAATATAGTTAAGTTCGTGTTTTGATACAACCGAGTCCCAATCAATACGCAAAGCGTTACCTTCCACGATGTTTGCATAAGATTTAAGAGGCAAGAAGTCCAAGTCCATATTTACGATACTTTCTGTTTCTTTAAGCATCTGGCTTTCTGCTATCCATAGGGCTGTCTTTGCTACCGTAACAGCAAAGTCGTTAATCTCTATACCATAGAACTGTCCGATTGATACCTTTATGATATTACCGAAATCAAGAAGCATCTGACCGCCTGTGAGTTCAACGAGTGCCTCATTTTCCAGGCGTCTTAATGACATATAGGTTTCTGTCAGGAAGTTACCGCTTCCGCAGGCGGGGTCTAAAAATGTAAGGCTCGCGAGCTTTTCCCTGAAAGCTTCTATCTTATTCTCACGAACTTTACCCACCTTTATATCACGAATAGCGTCAAGTTCTTCCCGTAATTCATCTAAAAACAAAGGGTCAATAACCTTATGTATATTCTCAATAGAGGTGTAGTGCATACCACCGCAACGTCTTGTCTCTGGATTCAATGTACTTTCAAACACCGCACCAAAGATAGTAGGGCTGATACCGCTCCAATCAAAGTCCTCACTTGCCTTCTCAAGAAGTAA
>JAZQCS010000139.1:0-13226 GCA_045546415.1 Clostridia bacterium
GATTAGAGCTTCATTTTGCCGTCAATAAGGCAGACGGCAAAATGATTACGATTTTTTACTTAGTTTGTCTGCTTGCGTTTATGGCAGACAAACGATGTTGGTTGAGCGACACCCGAAGCCGAACTTTTCACAAGCATTTCCCGTGAATCGCCGGCGGAGGCTCTCCGCTTAGACGATATGGAAGCCGTCAACAAGAACGCATCTTCTCTGACGTGTAAAGGAATGAGCAGCTGTCAGACCTTCGCCTGTAGGACCTGCAATTGTAAATGTAGTATAACCCTCGCCGCCAGCACCTATACCTGCGTAGCTGGGTGCATTCTTTACAAAGATTGTTGTTTCAACAGCCTTTGCAAAGCGTGTGAGGTGGTCTACGTTCTTGGAGTGGATGTGTGCAGAGTGGCGGGTGCCGTGTTCTGCCTTACATGCAAGCTCAATTGCTTCATCTATATTCTTTACTCTGACAATGCCAAGTACGGGCACCATCATTTCAACATATACAAAGGGATGATCATTGGGAACTTCTGCAATAACAAGTCTTGCATCAGCTTCAATGCCGATTGCCTTTAAGAACTTGGAAGCATCTCTGCCTACCCAATCTTTATTGATGCTGTATTTACCCTCTTTTTCAACAAGGCAAACCTTTTTGAGCTGTTCAACCTGATCACCCTTAATAAGGTATGCACCTGCAGCAATCATAGAGGATATAAGCTGATCAGTTATGTTTGAGAATGCAAAACATTCTTTTTCAGCAATACAGGGAAGGTTGTTATCAAAACTTGCGCCGTTAACAATATCTCTTCCTGCCTTTTCAATATCTGCTGTGTCATCAACAATTACGGGAGGGTTACCTGCACCTGCTCCGATTGCCTTCTTGCCTGAGGAAAGAAGAGCTCTTACAACACCGGGACCGCCTGTAGCCACAAGCATTTTAACGATGGGAGACTTCATCATTTCGTTGGAGCTTTCGTGAGTGGGCTTTTTAACCGAAACAACAAGGTTCTCAGGACCGCCTGCTTCTAAGATGGCACGGTTTACAAGGTCAACTGCATAGTTTGCAACCTGGCAAGCATTGGGGTGAGGGTTGAAAACAACCGCGTTACCGCCCGCAATCATACCAATGGAGTTGCAGATAACAGTTTCACTGGGGTTTGTTGAAGGAGTGATGGAACCGATAACACCGTAAGGAGCCATTTCAACAAGAGTCATACCGTCATCACCGGTATACGCTCTGGGCTGTAAATCCTCAGTACCGGGAGTTTTGTTTGCAACAAGCTGATGCTTGATTGTTTTATCAACAACTCTACCCATCTTGGTTTCTTCAACGCCCATTTTTGCCATAATTTCTGCCTCTGCAAGAGTAAGCTTACGGATGTTGGAAATCATCTTTTCTCTCTGCTCAACACTATAGCTGCGATACTGTTTGTAAGCCTTTTCTACAGCTGCAAGAGCTTCTGCCATTGTGTCAAAAACACCAATCTGCTTTTTGCTCTGGCTGTTGTTCATGTTACGGATAACGCTTTCAACAATTTCGCTGATTCTTTCTTCGTTAATCATATTAATACACCTCGTTTATATTTAATAAGTGTCTTTTTTACTAAAGTATACTGTGCCACAATTTTTCATCGGGACTGGGTATTACCGAGCTGTTAAGGTACATTCCCTTATCGCCCACAGCCTGCTTTGCTTTTTCAATTGCCGCAGTAACTGCCGCAACCTCACCGGTTATGAACATATAAGATTTTCCGCACATACCTCTTGCCACTCTCAGTTCGATAAGCTCAACAACTGCGGTTTTTGCCGCAACATCCGCTGCCACAATAATCTGTGCCGCGTCAAAGGTTTCAAGCACGCCAAGTGCACTTACCTTACCTACGGGAACAGCACCGTAAATTGCAGGGAAAATTGCTTCGTGGGGATTACCCAGTACAAAGCTGTCAATGAGACCTTCACCAAACCTTGTTTTGGATGCATCAACCGCAGCACGAACTGCACTTAATTCACCCGAAATAATTACAATATATTTACCGGGACAAACGGTCTGTGCCTCGATGATTTCAACCTCTGAGGTTTTAACCATAATATCTGCCGCCATAACGCCGGTTGATACGCTTTGATACTCAACCATACCAATTGCACTACTCATCGTTTAAAATCACCTTCCTTTACTCTGCTTCAATAATAATGAACTTTTCGGTTACATGAGCGACCCTGCCGTCTATGGAAGCATGAACAAATGCTCCGAGTGCATCGTCCGGCACATTTGAAATAAGCTGACCTGCTTTTACGCTGTCACCTTCAGCAACCAAAAGTTTTCCGGGTGCACCAATGTGCTGTGTGAGCATAAGCTTAACCTTTTTAGGTTTGTACACTATGTCCTCATAAGGTGCGGGTCTGTCATATTTACCAAGGCCAAGCCTTGTAACCAATCTGTAAGTGGGAACACGACGGTAATCTCTGGATTTCGGTACAGGAGCCGCTTCCACATCCTGGGGAACCTTAACTCCTTCCTTGCGAAGCCCTGCTTTATATTCACCGATAAGTGTTCTTGGAGATAACCCCTGACCGCAGGCGTACATTTCACAAATTCCGCATTGTGAACAGAACATTGTGTCAATTAAAGCACGGGTGTTCTGTGTATCACCGGAAGTTGCACTGCGCATAAACTCGCTGGGGTTAATTGGGTGTCCGAGAAGATGTCTCGGACAAAGGTCAGTACACATACGGCACTGACAACACGAAGCCATTGCACGCTTCATATCTATAGAAATGTTAGCTGTTTTCTTATTTATAACATGATGGTTTTTGGGCAATACTACAATTGCATTAGTAGTTTTTGTAACTACATCATACTGACTAACCAGGCTTCCCATCATGGGTCCGCCATTTATAAAGGCGGGTTCGTTTGTTGTAGCTCCTCCCGCTAACTCTACAAGCTCCTTTACGGTTATACCTAAGGGAACCTGAACTGTTATGGGGTTTGCCACTTCACCGGTTATTGTTACATACTTGGATGTAACCGGTTTTTTATTTTTTATAGCGTTGTATGCATTGAGCATAGTTTCAACATTATACACAATTGTTCCTACCGCGATGGGAATTCCACCGGGAGGTACCACACGACCTGTGGTTTCGTAAATGAGAATTACTTCGTCACCTGTGGGATAAAAGGATTTCATTTCTGAAACCTTTATATCGGGAAAGCTGTCCCTCTGTGCTCTGAGTGCCTCAAGCGCAGCGGTGTACGAAGCTTTTATGCCTATTATTATATTTTCTGCGCCAACCGATTTTGCAACAATCTGCAGTGCACTAAGAATTTCAAAAGCGTTTTTCTCGAGAACCTGTCTGTGAAGTCTTAAAAGCGGTTCACATTCGGCGCAGTTAAGAATAATGGTATCTGCCTTCGGAGAAAGCTTTGCATATGCAGGAAAACCGGCTCCACCGGCACCTACAACACCGTTTTCTTTAAGGCAACTTTTCAGTTCATCAAGTTTCATTCTACTCAACTACTCCATCCTGACCTTCGTCAACAATTCCCACAATTGCAGCGTCAATAGGACTATTTGCCATATCGCAGCCAACTCTTGCTGCGCTGCCAAGAGCTACAAGTACGGTTTCACCGATACCTGCGCCAATCATATCAACAGCAATCATTTTGCCCTTACCTTTTTCAAGAGGTTGAACAACCATAAATTTGCTGCCCACTAAATTTTCCTGTTTTCTTGTGGAAACTATGCTTCCGGTAACTTTTCCTACTATCATTTTTTCACCTGCTTTTCGCAAATAATCACAGACGTTATATATGGCACACAAGGATAAACCCCGGTGTGTCCCGGGATTTATCCTCAGGAATTAACCTTTGCCATATATTTTACCTTCAAAAATCAATTTCAGTAATTAATTACTTAGCTTCAGGTAAAATCTTTTCAACGTCGCCGTGGGGTCTGGGAATTACGTGTGTTGCAATAAGCTCACCAAGGTGAGAAGCAGAGCTGGAACCAGCTTCAACAGCAGCCTTAACAGCGCCTACATCGCCTCTTACCATAACTGTTACAAGACCGGAACCGATTTTTTCTGTTCCTACAAGTGTAACGTTAGCAGCCTTAAGCATTGCATCAGCAGCCTCAATAGAAGCTACTAAACCTCTTGTTTCTACCATACCAAGTGCCTGTTGTACCATTTTTATTTCCTCCTCAATTTTTGTTACTTTTTCTTCAGCTGCAGCAGGTTTTGTACTTGCCGCAGGTTTTTTAGCAGTTGTTTTCTTTGCAGCAGGTGTTGCTGCATTTTTCTTTTCTGCCATGTTAATTCACCTCTTGTTTGAGATTTTTAAAGTTCTTTTTTAATTAGAACTTGGGCAGAATCTTTTCAACGTCACCGTGGGGTCTGGGAATTACGTGTACAGCAACAAGCTCGCCAAGTTTCTGAGCAGCAGCACCGCCAACTTCTGTAGCAGCCTTAACTGCACCAACGTCACCTCTTACCATAACGCTTACAAGACCGGAACCGATCTTTTCTGTGCCGATAAGTGTAACCTCAGCAGCCTTTACCATTGCGTCAGCAGCTTCAATAGATGCTACTAAACCTCTTGTTTCTACCATACCTAATGCTTCCTGTGCCATTTTTATTTCCTCCTAATTTCTAAATTTCAAAAATTTCTTATTCGTTTACGATAGCGATTTTTATACCTTCTTTGTTAAGGTTGGTTACGTGAGCCTCGTTAATCTTATCCAGGGGGAACTTATGAGTAATAAGCTCGCCAAGAGGAAGTCCGATTCCCTTAGCTCTCTTAAGGAAGTCAAATGTTGTTGCGTAATCACGGAGTGTGTATACCCATGAACCAACAGTTGTAATTTCCTTAGCGCATATATCAAAGTGGGGATTGATTGTAGCATCGCCACCGTTGATAAAGAAACCAAGCTCGCAAAGACCGCCACCGTTTCTGATGAACTTGTAGATGTTAGCGTGTGCGATGGGAGAACCTGTACACTGGAAACCGAAATCAGCAAGGTAACCGCCGAAAGCCTCCTTAACACCTTCTGCAAGAGCTTCAACACCCTGATATTTTGTAAAGTCTACAGAGTGGTCAGCACCCATCTTCTTTGCGAATTCAAGACGCTGTGCGTCACCGTCAACAGCAACAATGTTTTCAATACCCATTGTGCGAAGAATTGCAATACAGATAAGACCGATAGGTCCGAGACCCTGTACAACAACTCTGCTGTTGAAACGAAGTATGCCTGTGGATTTTGCTCTTTCAACTGCGTGAATAAGCACTGCACAAGGCTCTATAAGGATTCTTGAATCAAGGTCAAGATCACTTACATTAAATACTGTGGAGCCGCCTCTTACAACAATGTAATCAGCAAACCAACCGTTTAAATGAATGTCGTCATCAGGAAGAAGTCCGTAAACATCTGCGCCGCCAACATTCTGTTTGTTAAGGTCGAACATTGTGATATCGGGATTATCCTTAAATATCATACAGGTAACAACCTTATCGCCTACTGCAAGCGGTTTTCCTGCGCTGTCTTTCTTAACATTTTTACCCATTTTTACGATTTCACCGGTACCCTCGTGTCCAAGAACAACAGGGATAAGTCCGAAGGGATCGCGTTTAAATTCGTGGGCGTCGGTGCCGCATACACCGCAACCTTCCACTTTTACAAGAATATCGTCATCACCAAGCTCGGGAATGGGATATTCTTTAATATCGTAATGTTCAAGAGCTGTGAGCATTGCCACACGGCTTGTGGCGGGTATGGGGCCTGCAGCTTTTGCGGGAGCTGCTGTGTTACCCATAGAGCTAAGCACCTGCTTTACGATATTTTCAATATCTTTGGAATTGATATCCATAGCTTTTCTCCTATCCGGCAAAGGTTTTGCCTCTGCCAATTTTATTGCACACTCCGGTGTGCTGCAAAGCACTTCGGGAGAAACCGTCTGCACAGCACCAAAACAGCTTTTAAGCCAGGCTTCCAGTTCTTTTGCTTTTGCCTTGTTCCGTACCGGAATAATTCTCAGTACATCACAGGGGCTTTTTCGCATAAGAGGATGCTTTTCATCGGTAATTGCAACGGTTTTGACCTCTGCAGGCTTTGTTATAAGTTCGTTTTGCCTGTGTCCTGATACTGCGGTATAGCCCTGTTCTATTATGTAGTACATAAGCTCTTCGGCAATGCCGTCTGCCGCAAGTATCACAGCCGATTTCACAAGAGAATCGGCTTTTTTTGCCAGGGCTTTAAGGTCTGTACTTTTGTCGGCAATAACAAGTGACTCTATAAGCACCTTATCTCCTCCTCAAGTACGCTTGCACCAAAATCAGCCAGAGCGGTATCCTGCTCTTCACTGCCGCCCGAAACTCCAAGTCCGCCGATAATTTTACCGCGGTACACAAGGGGAACTCCTCCACCGAAAATGACAATCTGACCTTGGTTGGTAAACTGTATTCCGTAAAGGGATTCACCGGGCTGAGCAAGTGTTTTAAGAGTTTTGGTAGGCATTTTAAGTGCTACAACCGTGTACGCCTTCTGAAGGGCAACATCGTAGCTTGCAATATACGAATCGTCGGTGCATTCAACAAGAACAGGTCTCGCACCGGTGTTGGATATTGCAACAACCGGTTTGACTCCCATTTCCATAGCCTTTTCCTCAACGCGCTTTGCGATGCGGCGGGCAAGCTTGAGAGTCATCTCGGATATATCGGCAGGATGCAGATGCTCGCTGACCACACGGCTTACTATCTGTTCCAATTCGCCTTTATTCATAACTTTACCTCTGATTATTTACCAAGCTGTTCCATAACCTTCTTGGTGATTGCTGCGATAACATCTGCATCAGCACCATTTGAGCTGCCGCAGGAACCGCCGCATGTGCATGTATGACAGCTGGGCTTGCCTGCAAGCTTGTTGGGGCAAAGGTCTGCAGGGTGCTTACCGCTGAGACCGAACTGTCTGCGGATTTCGTAAAGTCTTTCAACCTGAGCCTGAGAAAGTTCCTTGGGACCGCCAAGCTGGTTAGCTTTGTAAAGAAGCTCTGCATAGAATTCTACAGATTCCATCTTGTGGTATGCAGCAAGAAGAGAATCGGAGAAAGAAAGAGCACCGTGGTTCTCAAGAAGAACTGCATCGTAATATTCAAGATATTTTTCAACTGCATCGGGAATTTCTTCAGTAGAAGGAGTTCCGTAGGGTGCAATCGGTACGCAGCCAAGAGCAATTACAGCTTCAGGCATAATGGGCTGAGTCAGCGGAATGCCTGCAATTGCAAAAGATGTTGCGTAGCTGGGATGAGCGTGAACAACTGACTTTACGTCAGGTCTTTTTTTGTAAACTCTCATGTGCATCTTAATTTCAGAAGAAGGCTTGAAACCGGGGTTAGCCTGGATTACTTTACCTTCAGCGTCAACCTTACAGATGTACTCAGGAGTCATGAAACCTTTGGAAACACCTGTGGGTGTGCAAAGGAATTCATTGTCAGAGATTTTAACAGAGATGTTACCGTCGTTAGCAGCAACCATGCCTCTGTCATAAATTCTCTTACCGATGTCGCAGATTTGTTTTTTGATTTCGTATTCCGATACCATTTTACATTTCTCCTTTTTCTTTTTTATTTTAAGTAATATTTTTTATCACTTTTTTACATTATAATTGTACCACTTCTGACATCATTTGTCAATAGTTTTTCTGTTTTTTTCTGTGTTTTCAATTGATTTTTCTTTGTTTTGTCTGTTTTTCGTCTGTGAAACACAGAAAAACCATGTTGTTTTTCCTTTTTTCCACATTAAAAACAGAAAAACCAAAAATTAACACAGATTTTTTCTGATGTTTTTGTTCCGGTTTAGGTTTTTGTTATATCGCAAACCGTAAATTTAAGCTTGTCGCGGCAGTAATCCACAAGGGAGGTAAGACCAGCCTCAACCTCCGAAACAGTTCCGGTTACAATAAGTGTACCGCTGAAACGGTCCACAAAACCAAGCTCCGCGCCTGAAGTTTTTGTAGCAATATCCGCCGCAATTATAGCTGTTTCCGCAGGTGACATAGTAACAATGCCTATTGCGGTTTTTGCGTAATCCACCGCCGGGTCAAGACCCAGCTTTTTGTAAAGAATTTCATCAGGATTGGCAATTATATGAGCGATGGTAATCTGTTTACCGGGAACAAGCTCCTGAATAATTCTTACCTTGCCCTCTCCCGACAAAATATCGTTTAAGTTGTTCATTTCCATCACCCTCCAATCTGTGCTTTAAGCCCGGTGGACAGTGCCACCTCAAGAAGCTTTTGCATGTGTTCATCTGTGGGAGGCACAATGTGTTTCATTGTGTATTCCCTTCCTGTACCTTCGTATTTATCCTGACCCAGTCTGTGATAAGGCAGAAGATGAATTTCTTCAACCCCCGGCAGACTCTTTGCAAACCTGGCGATGTTGAGAATTTCCTCCTCGGTATCGTTAAAGGTAGGTACAACGGGCACGCGGATAATAAGTTTTTTAGCCTTTTCGGCAATTTTTCTTGCATTTTCCAGAATCAGCGAATTGTCTCTGCCTGTAAAGGCTTTATGCTTTTCACCGTCTGTGTGTTTTATATCCATTAAATATAAATCAAGATAAGGAAGCAGCATTTCAATTTTTTCAAAAGCCATACATCCCGTGGATTCTATTGCGGTGTTCAGTCCGTAATCCTTAGCTGCCGCAAGAAGTGCCGCCGAAAATTCCGGCTGACACAAGCACTCACCGCCCGAAAGGGTAATGCCCCCTCCCGACCGTTTGTAATACGGCATATCTTTTATGATTTCATCCATAACCCATTTTACAGTTACATCCTGACCTACGGTTTTAACCTTTCCGTCAAGAGTCATGGTTTCAACCTCATATTTCTGAGATTCCGGGTTACAACACCAGCGACACCTGAGAACACACCCTTTTAAGAACACAATTGAGCGTATTCCCGGACCGTCGTGTATGGAAAACCTTTGAATATCGAAAATGCGTCCTTTAACATTTTCGTACCATTCCATAAGCTTTCTCTTTCCTTTTTTAGAAATTCATCTGCTCGGTTCTCTTTATAATATCATCCTGAAGTGAGCGTGAAAGTGTTGTAAACAGCGCGCTGTAGCCTGCAACACGAACCACAAGGCTCTTGTACTTTTCGGGATGAAGCTGAGCATCCTGAAGGGTCTCACGGCTTACAACATTAAACTGAACGTGACTTCCCTTCTGATCAAAATATCCGCGGATAAGAGAAACAAAACTTTCAATACCGCTCTTACCCTTAAGGGCAGAGGGGTGGAACTTCATGTTGAACAAAGTTCCGTTAGATGCAATGTAGTGGTCAAGACGGGATACCGAGTTGGCTGACGCTGTGGGACCCTTTACGTCCTTGCCTGCCGATGGAGAAACACCGTCCGCAACGGGAGTGTAAGCATATCTGCCATCAGGAGTTGCACCTGTCTGAGCACCCAGGGGAACGTTTGCAGAAACAGGATAAAGTCCTGCCTGGAACATACCGCCTCTGGGGTTTTTGAAGGTTTCAAGAGGTCTTGTATAGGTGTAAGCAACATCTCTTGCAAAAGCATCAACCTCAGGGATGTCGTTACCAAACTTGGGAACCTCGTCAATCATAGCCTTAATTTCAGCATATTTTGAAGGAACTGCGGCTTTTGTGCCAACATTTCCTGAAACCTCGCGGTATATCTGAGCAATGTTGTCCTTTGTAACTGTTACTCCGGATTCCATAAGCTCTTTAACAATTTTTTCTGTAATTTCCTGAGCATAGCTACCCGCAGGAACATCAGCCTCATCCTTGCCGAAGTTGTGGGCAAGCGCTTCCTTAAGTTCACCAAGAGTGAACTTTTTCTGTTCAAACACAAGGGTTTTAATTGCATAAAGGGAGTCTGCCATATTTGCAATACCAAAGCCCTGAGGACCGGTAAAGTTGTAAATTGCACCGCCCTCCTGAACGCTCATACCTCTGCCGATACAATCCTCCACCATACAGCTGAGGAAGGGCAAAGGACAACGTTCTGCGTGAGCTACATCAATAGCGTTGTCGGCATTAACAAGAAGACCGATTGCATAATCCATCTGTGCCTTGTATGCATTGTAAAACTCTTCAAAGGTTTTCATGTCTTCAACATTGCCGGTTTTGGGTCCAACCTGAACACCGTTTTCAGCACCGTTCGAGAAAACAAGCTCAAGGGGTCGGCACATATTGAAAAATGCCGCATCGTGCCAACCTTCGGTTTTACCCGATTTCTGAGGCTCAACACAACCGATGATGTTATAATCTCTTGCATCCGCCATTGTAAGACCGCGGTTGATAAGAGCAGGTATAATAACCTCATCGTTATAATAAGCAGGAAGACCGATACCCGTTCTGGTCAGCTCTGCCGCTTTTACAAGGAATTCATGAGGAGTTCCGTTCCATACACGAACAGAAAGAGAGGGCTGAGGAAGATGTACATGCATTGATGCCTGAATACACATAAAGGAAAGGTCGTTTGTTGCATCGTTGCCGTAAATATCCTGACCGCCTGCAATAAGATTCTGGAACAGGCTGTAGCCTGCAAAGCCTTCAGCACTTGCAGCATCACGAACCTTGTTTATGTCATTAAGCTTAACCCAGATACAATCCATAAGCTCCTGAGCTTCCTCGTAGGTGATGTCTCCCCGGTCAAGGTCTTTCTTGAAATAGGGATACATATACTGGTCGAAACGACCGGGAGAAATGGAGTGACCGCTGGATTCAATCTGAATAAGCAGCTGAACAAACCAGAAGGATTGGCAAGCTTCCCAGAAGGTTTCTGCACCGTTTTCAGGAACTCTTGCACAGTTACGGGAAATCATCATAAGCTCAGCCTTGCGGTTTTCGTCCTTTTCCTTCTGTGCCATTTCAGCGGCAAGAACGGAATAACGCTTTGAGTAAGCAATTACAGCTTTAAGGCTGATAAGTATAGCATTTAAGAAATGGCTCTTTTTTGAATATTCCGCATCGGAAAACTTAAGCTTTGCAAGAGCCGCCTCAGTTTCAGCAATAATACCCTTGTAGCCTACGCGGAGAATTTTGCCGTAATCTACAGTAACATGGCCTACACCGTTGTAGAAATAGTTGCCGGGAGTAAAAATGTTGTGCTCCATTGCAACAAGTGTTTCGGGAGCCATGTAAGAGGTTGCAAGCTCAGAGGTTGTTTTACCTTTCCAGTATTTGTATGCCTCGTGAAGCTTTTTCTTTGTATCCTCGGAAATGTAGAAGGGGTCAGCACTACGGGTTTCGACCGTGTCAAACTCACTTTCAAGCCAATCAAAGGAATATTCCGGGAAGGTCTGACAGCCTCTGGATTTTGTTGAGTTACTTCCTACAATAAGCTCATCCTCGCGGATAACTATGGGAAGGTTTTCCAGAATATGTGCAAAAGCCTTTGCCCTTCTTGTAATGATGGGCTCGCCCTCTGTTGCCTTGTAGGACTCAGTTAAAAGCACCGCTCTGTCCGCCTCAATTTCAGGCATATGGTCAAACATTCTGTCAACAAGGCGTGTGATTCGTTCAGGCTTCTGAACTTCAACAATTTTGTAATTATTTGCCATTATATATCACCCTTTCGTATAATCTCTTTTAAAGTTTCCGCCACATTTCCTGTTATATGTTTTGCAGCGGCTATTGCATCACAGTGGCCTCCTTCTACCGCGAAGGATTTCTCTGTAAATTTCAGGATTTCCGCATCGTTCATTCCGTCACCGATTATTACAGTTTCGGAAGGCTTTATTTTCAGGTTCCGGGTCATACAGCACAAAGCTTTTTCTTTGCCTGCTTCCGAAGAAATAAACTCCGTCCAGCCGTTGTTCTGATAAATAAGCCGGCTAAGACCTGAAAAAGTTCCTGAAAGAATTTTTTTGCCGTAGGTGGTTTTGGGTTCACCGTAAAATGAAATTTTGCAGATATCCTCGGAAATTTCACCAAGGTCGTCTATCTCCATTAAATGACCGTGCATTTTATCTGAACATTCCGCTATAAAATCCTTATCCTTTGAAATAATATAGGAAATGTATTTACCCGATAGCACAACTGCCATTTTTTCACTTTGCAAAACCGGAGTTACCATGGAACGAACCGCAAAAGGCTGCAAGGTTTTTTTCAGATGGGTTTTCTCTTTATAAACCACAATTGCACCGTCCGATGGCACAAAAATTATATCCAGCCCTTTTTCATCGAAAAACCGTTTCAGCTCATGGTAGCTTCTGCCACTTGCCACAGCAAAGGAAATGCCTTTTTCATTTGCACTTTTTATTAAATTAATAATTTCCTGTGAAATCTCATTCTGTCCTTTGGGAAGAAGAGTTCCATCCAGGTCGCAAACAATAAGTTTAATCATTTTTCTCGCCTTTACTTGTTTTGTTCTGATAAAATATTATTTCTGTCAATCTGAGGGAGCATAGTGACCGAAGAAGCTCATCACGGATTTACCGCAGATGCATTTTGAGATCCTTCGCGTTGCTCAGGATGACATCCTCAACCAACTGTAAGCCCAATAGGTGAGAAAACTATATCATCCCATACCGACAGATATGACATCATACCTTATTTTATCATACTAATAACATTATAGCACACTTTTTTCTGTTTTGCAATAGTTTTTTTAAAAAATCACAGAAAAAAATAAAAAAACAGAAGCAAACACAGAAATTCTGTGGTTGTTTCTGTTTTGAATCTGTGAAAAAGATTTCATTTTCAAGTCTGAAATGTGGTTTTAGGTGGGTTATTAATTTATATGTTGCTGATTTACCAGTTTCAGCTACAGTACCGGGTGATTATTTGTTTTAAGAGCTCCTACTCCACCTGTCATTCTGAGGAAGCATCGCGACCGAAGAATCTCATCAGTTTACTGCACGGCAAAGAGATCCTTCACAAAAACAGCCCTACAAACTTCCGTTTATAACTTCAGCTTGCTGTTTTATTAAATTTGAACAAGTTCAAATTTCGCACATGATGTTCCGCATAAACAGTTGTTCCGGATGACATTCACCCACCTGTCATTCTGAGGGAGCAATGCGACCGAAGAATCTCTTCAGTTTACCGCACGGCAAAGAGATCCTTCGCAAAAACAGCCCTACAAACTTCCGTTTATAACTTCAGCTTGCTGTTTTATTAAATTTGAACAAGTTCAAATTTCGAACATGATGTTCCGCATAAACAGTTGTTCCGGATGACATTCACACGCCTGTCATTCTGAGGGAGC
>JAZQCS010000140.1:0-18748 GCA_045546415.1 Clostridia bacterium
ATGGGCAATGCTTGTAGCATATAACCGAGGCAAGATGGAAAAAATAAAGGATACCGATTTATATAATAAATATCGTGATATGATGACAGACAAGGATTTAATCATCGGCAGTATTGCAAATGACAGAATGTTTTATGTTATAGATAACTTTTTCGTTGGTAATGTTACGGATGTTGCACTTGTAAACAGTCTTTCTGCTCTGCAGCTTGGCAGACAGTATGTAACAGTTTCTCAAAAGGGCTGCGATGCAGTTCGCATTGAAAAGGAAATTCCCCTTTCTTACCTTGAGAGACTTGTTATGAAGGAAGTTGCAGATGAGAATAGAGCAAAGGGCATTTCTCTTGCAAACGATATTTGTAAAAACTATCGCCGTAAAGGTAAATTCTTTGATGAAATCCTTGATGAAGCGAAAGGGGTATAAGAATGATTGATGAATTGCAATTAAAGCTTTGTGATATTCAGGGCAGACTGTTTGAATTGTCTGCGGAAAAAGGCTATGGCAGCGCATCATTTATTAAAGCCTTTATGACATCTGAAATTGCCAAGGACTTGGATTCAAAATATAATCGTATGCAGTGGGCAGGCGAGGAATATCTGCTGGATGAAATCGTATCGGCAAATCCTGATGTAGCATCCGCTGACGGAGAAATCTTTTCTGCCGATGTAATATATTGGATTGGCTACCTCTACCGATACTGGCATTTCTATACCAGCGAAGATAGTGCAAAAATTTATAAGCAAGCTCCGGTTGAAACTATGAAACGAAATTATATGATGTTTCATACAATGGATCCTACACTTGCTATAGAGGATTTGAAAGAAATATACGGACAGAATCAGGGGTAAACTACAGCAAAAAGGTGACAGTGGGGACGAGGTGACAGTGGGGACGTGCCAAAATTGTCACCTTTTTTACTTTATTTTGCATATTCTCCCCCACCTTATTTCTACATCTTTATTGTACTACCAAAATATGCCTGTGTCAACAAGAAGTGCAATTGTCAGGATTTTATGCACTATCTTCCCTGCTCTTTACTGAGCCTTGACTTTTCATCTTCTTTATGTTAGAATTGTAAAAAACGGAGGTGTTTTTATGTATAAAATAACTGTACCCACTATTATTACAAACGGTCATTTTGATAAAGAAAAAACTCTATCGGAGCTTAAGCGTGCCAAGGCCCACCGCATTGCACTTGCCCTTGACCGCGAAATTGATTATGCTTTTTCCTCACCTGAAAATTTAAAGCTTTTGGGTGAGCTTATAGAATTCTACAAAACCAACGGTCTTGAAACCCTTGTATGGCTTGGTGAAACCCTGGGGCACGGCTCCGGGCCTGTAAAAACAAGGCTAAAATATACCCATATGCGCTTTGTGGATAAAGGGGATATTTCTGCAGTTTGTCCTCTTGACAAAGATTTTATTGAAGATTTTGCCGGTTGGATTTGCGATGTGGCAAAATATGCACCGGATATGATTATGCTTGACGACGATTTCCGTTTTGGCATAAGAGCCTCAGGGGCCGGCTGTTGCTGCGAGCTTCATATGAAAGCATTTGAAGAAGAGCTTGGTGAAAAGGTTGACCGCGAAAAGCTCAACGACCTGATTTACGGAAGCAAGGACAACCGCTACCGCTCCGCCTGGATGAAGGTTCAGGGCAATTCTCTCATAAGCTTTGCAAAGCATATGCGAAAAGAGCTTGACAAGGTTGCACCCGGTGTACGCCTGGGATATTGTGCAACCTCCTCCGCCTGGGATAACGACGGTACCGATGCCGTAGCTCTTGCAAAAGCCTTTGCCGGAAACACCAGACCATTTTTACGCACCTTTGGTGCACCTTACCATGTAAAAGCCATGGGCATACCTTTAGGAAGGCTGATTGAACAGACGCGCGTTCAGGCTTTCACCTGCAGGAATGAGGATATTGAAATTTTTACCGAAGGAGACACCTACCCCCGCCCCCGCAGTGCAACAACTCCGGCAAGCTATCTGGAATGCTTTGATATGATTCTCCGTGCAGACGAAGGTCCCGACGGAATACTTAAATATATGCTGGATTATGTTTCGGATGCAGATTACGAAACCGGATATATTGACGCTCATGTGCGCAATGCTCCTGTGTACGACCTTATTTCACGACATTTTGAAGGTAAACGCTGCACAGGTGTGCGGCCATATTCCAATATACACATTTTTGAAAACTGCACTCCCCCTCTTGTTGAAAGCTCCGTACAGACTCCTGCAGCAAACCTTGCCACACTTTGTTCCCTGCCCATCACTTACGAAAAGGGCGGTGTAAACCTGGTTTTCGGTGAAAATGCAAAATACATTCCACTTGAGGATTTAGCTTTTGGAAATGTTATTGACTACCCCGCTGCAATGAATCTTATGGAAAGAGGCGTTGATGTGGGCATTGAAAGCGTTTCTCCCTACACTTTTCCCGAAGCAAAAGGCTTTACCGACCTGCCTTCGGAATATTTCCCTGAGGAGGACAATTACATCCGCCTTAACCATGGTCCTTCATTGTTTAACATAACTCCCAAAACCGGTGCAAAGGTGCTTTCTTTTTTCAAAGCAGCAAAAGATACCTTAAACGGTGTTTTTGAATATACCAACGCCGACGGAATGCGTTTTCTGGTGCTTCCCTTCACTTGTGCAACCTCCGGCACTTACGGTTGGCTTGACTCCTATGCACGCCGCCGTCAGATAACGGATTTCATAAATTCCGTAAAACCGCTTGATGCCTCTGTTAAGGGTAACTTTCCCGGCATGTATATTATGACAAAGACGGATGCTCACTCGGTTACTGTCGGTCTTTGGAACTTGTTCCCTGATGCTGCCTACGGTTGTAGAATAGCCACTCCCCACTCTACCGACAACATCACCTGGCTTAACTGTGAAGGTCACACCGAAAATGGTGAAATTGTAATTGATTCAGTAATACATCCTTACGAATTTGTTGGTTTTGAACTTAAAATTTAATCATTCTTCCTCTTAACCTCTGCGAAAAAATCGCAGAGGTTTTTTCATGTCCTCCATTTTTCACCACCGTAACATTTTTGTACATTTTCCTTGTATTATATTTTTATCATGCAGTTATGTACATATTTCTTGTATTTTTTACAAATTTTTTTCAAAAAAAATTAAATTTTTTTTACAAAACTATTGCAATTTTTATTTTTTTATAGTAAAATAGTAGTAAAGTGGTAGTTAAATGGAGTTTTAGTAAATAAAAGTGGTGAAAGCGAGGTGAAGGAGACCGTGTCCGAGGAAATCAAACAGGAATTTCACGAAAATAATCCGGTAAAAGAGGAGTCTTATCGTTTTTCGGGAACCTATTCCCCTAAAATGGATGATAAAGGCAGATTTTTCGTTCCAACAAAATTCCGTGAATATATGGATGCCGATGGCGGTTGTTACATAACAATGGGCTTTGACAACTGTTTATGGATGTACTGCAAGGCAGAATGGGACAAGGTTGCCGCTCACCTGGAAAGCACCCTTTCGGATATGAAGGTAAAGGAAAGAAAGCTTAAGCGTTTCATTATGGGTAACGCCAAGGAATGCGAGCTTGATAAACAGGGACGAATTCTTATCCCCCAGGACCTTCGTGTTAAAGTAGGCATTGGCGATTCCCTTACTGTTGTTGGTATGGGTAACAAAATTGAACTTTGGGCAGCAAACTCCTTTGACCTTCCTCCTGAAGAGGACGACCAGTCCATTGAAGAAATTGCCGAAGAAATTGATGACATTTATATTTAACTAAGAAAGGAACGGCTTAAATGGAGTTTAAACATATATCCATAATGTTTGAAGACTGTATGAACCTTTTAAACATTCAGCAAAACGGAATATATGTTGACGGTACTCTTGGCGGCGGAGGTCACAGTCTGGGCATTTGTGAAAGGCTGGGTTCCGATGGCCGGCTTATTGGAATTGACCGTGACCTTGAGGCTATAGGTGCCGCTTCAAAGCGGCTTGAAAACCACAAAGACAAAACAACCTTTGTAAACAGTAACTATTCAGAAATAAAAGAAATTATGGCAGAGCTTCATATACCCTCCATTAATGGTGCTTTGCTTGATTTAGGTGTTTCCTCGTATCAGCTGGACAATCCTGAGCGCGGTTTTTCATATATGCATAACGCGCCTTTGGATATGCGTATGAACGCTCAGGATAGGTTCAGCGCATACAACCTTGTAAATGAATACAGCGAAAAAGAGCTCACGCGGGTAATCCGTGATTACGGTGAAGAGCGTTGGGCATCGCGGATTGCACAATTCATTGTAAACGCCCGTAAAAACGCCCCCATTAAAACAACCTTTGAGCTTAACGATATAATTAAAGCAGCTATTCCCGCTTCAGCCCGTAAGGATGGCGGTCATCCTTCAAAGCGAACCTTCCAGGCTATAAGAATTGAAGTGAACGGTGAGATTGAAAAACTGGAAAAAGCCCTTCAGGACTTTTTCGATGTTCTTGGTCCCGGAGGAAGGCTTGCGGTAATAACCTTCCATTCTTTAGAGGACCGTATTGTGAAACAGCTTTTTGTAAAGCTTGCTTCGGGATGTACCTGTCCCCCAAGCTTTCCGGTTTGCGTTTGCGGAAATGTTCCCAAAGGCAAAATAATCACAAAAAAGCCCATTGTGGCTTCAAGCGAAGAAATCGAATTCAATTCCCGCAGCAAAAGTGCGAAACTGAGAGGAATTGAAAAAATATAAAATTTGTGTGTGGAGTGTAGTGTTATGAATGATAATTTAGCCAGAATTCCTGTTCCGGCATATGAGGACTATGACCTTCTGCGTCACAGACAGCAGGAGCGTTCCCGTCAGAAGGAACAGCAGCGCAGAAGAAGTATATTCGGTACGGTTGCAGGTATAGGTATTGCTGCTGCTCTTGCTTTCAGCGTTACTATCGGATATATGCGTGTATTTGAACTCGAACGCGAAATTTCACAAAGCAGTAATGCACTTGCAATTTTAAAATCCTCCAATGACCAGAAGGAGGTAAGCCTTGAGAGTGCTATGACTCTTGAACAGCTTGAGTACGAGGCAAAAACAAGGCTTGGCATGAATAAGCCTGCAAACAACCAGATTATATATCTGAACATCCAGACTGAGGATGTTTCCCATGTAATGGACTAAAAGGAATATATCGGCACAGCTACGCTTATAATTATAATGCCGTACTTATACACATCAAGGCTCGGCATCTGACGAGCCTTGTTTCGATTAACACTAAAGGTAATGCCGCAAAACCGGCCTTGCCTTTTTTGAGATTTTTGGCAAAATTTCCTTTATATATAATATCCCATATTCAGGAGTTGAATTCAATGGAAAGAGATAAAATAAAGGTTTCAGCACGAAACCGTACTTTAGCATTTGCATTTATATTTTTAGGTCTGTCACTTATCCTTTTCTGCCGTATTTTTTACTGGCAGGTAATTAAGGGCGATGAGCTTAAAAGCGGTGCTTTGGCACAGCAGACAATGGAAAAGGAAATTACTCCCAAAAGAGGTACAATTTACGACCGTAACGGAGATGAGCTTGCTGTAAGCGCAACAGTTGATACTGTTACTGTTTCCCCTGAAACCGTGAAAAAATCAAAGAATGCGGACGATATAGCAAACACTCTTTCTGAAATTCTCGAAATGGACAAAGATGAGATTAAACAGATAATAACCCGTGACAGTAAATTTGAATTTGTTGCAAAAAAGGTAGATTCTTCAAAATCTGCACAGATACGCAAATATCTTACCGGCAAGGATGAACAGGGTAACGAGCTTTCCAAGGAAGAGCTTGAGGGTCATAACCTTTCAGGAATTTCCCTTGTTGAGGACACAAAGCGTTTTTATCCCGGCGGCAGCCTTGCTTCTCATGTTATTGGTTTTACAGGCGCAGATAACCAGGGTCTTGAAGGCGTCGAGGCAATTTACGATAAGTTCCTCAAAGGAAAATCAGGTAAAATTGTAACCTCTGCCAAATCAAGCGGAAGTATCCCCTCCGATTTCGAAAAATACTATGATGCCCAGAACGGAAGCAACATTACGCTTACCATTGATTCCAACATTCAGTACATTGTCGAAAAGGTGATTGATGAGGTATACCTTGAGCACAAGCCTGCAAGCGGTGCCTGCATTATGGTTACAAACCCCAACACCGGTGAAATTCTTGCAATGGCAACACGACCCACCTTTGACCTTAACAATCCCAGAATTCTTTCTCCCGACCAAACAGAGCCTGCAACACTCGAAGAGCTTCAGGCTCGTTGGAGAAACAAGGCGGTTGTTGATACCTACGAACCCGGTTCGGTTTTCAAGCTTATTACCTGTTCCATTGCGCTTGAAGAAAAAATAACAAACCTTACCGATGCTTACTACTGTCCCGGATATCTCATAGTAGGCGGACAGAAAATAAGCTGTTTCCATACAGCCGGTCACGGTGCAAGTAACCTTTTAAAGGGTACCGTTGATTCCTGTAACCCTGTGTATATGCAGGTTGTTGAAAAAATAGGCAAAGAGACCATGTTTAAATATTTCAAATCCTTTGGTTTCCGCGAAACTACAGGCTTTGACCTGCCCGGTGAAGCAGTAGGCTCCTTCTGGAATTATTCCGGCTACAACGAAACAGAGCTTGCAACCTCCTCCTTCGGTCAGGGCTTTACCGTAACTCCCCTTCAGATGGCATCTGCCGTAGGTGCTCTGGTTAACGGCGGCTATTTATACAAACCCTACATAGTTAAGGAAATTTCCGACGAAAGCGGAAATGTTATACAGTCAACAGTTCCTACAAGAATCCGCCAGGTTATTTCAAGGGAAACCTCTGAAACCATGCGTTTTATTATGCAGACAACTCTTGTGGAATCCGGAAGCCTTGCAAAGGTAAAGGGCTATGATGTAGGCGGAAAGAGCGGTACAAGTGAACGCCTTCCCCGTGGCAACAACCAGTACATCGGTTCTTACTGCAGCGTAGCTCCCATAAATGACCCTCAGCTTCTCTGCCTTGTTATTGTTGATGACCCAAGAGGCGTAAGCTATTACGGTGGTCAGGTTGCAGCTCCTGCCGCAAGTAAAATTATGGAGGAAGCACTTAAGTATTACAACATTGAATCCAATGACCCTCAGGCATCCGGTACATCTGACGATACAGTAGTTCCCGATGTTATGAACAAAACAGTTGAGGATGCAAAACGAATTATGGCATCCTTCAACCTTGTTCCCACAGTAAAGGGTAACGGAGAGGCAGTAATTTCCCAGGAACCCGCTCCGGGAACCCATGTACGCAACAACTCCTATGTAACAATTACTTTGGGGACTCCCGAAAGCATCTCCGGTGAGGTTACTGTTCCCGGAGTGCTTGGAAAATCTGCCCAGGAAGTAAATACACTTATTACCGATGCAGGTCTTAACCTGGAGCTTGCCGGAAACACTACCGGTGAAAACATAATTGCACTTAGTCAGCAGCCTGCAGAAGGTACAAAGGTTGCCGGAGGCACCACCGTTAAGGTAACCTTTGGCGCTCAGTAATTGGAGGTATTCACCTTGCGTTTGAATGATTTATTGAAACAAATTCAATATATATCCGTTACCACTCACGCAAACCCGGAAATTCGTGAGATTACCAACAACACCGCGGAAATTGTCCCCGGTGATGTGTTTGTGTGTATAAAGGGGTTCAAAACAGACGGACACAGCTTTACAGATAAAGCTGTTTTGGCAGGAGCCTCTGTAATTATTGCCTCAGACCCGGTGGAATGCGGTAATGTTCCGGTTGTTACTGTTAAGGATACCCGTGAAGCGCTTGCCTGCTGTTCAAAGGTAATTTACGGTGACCCTTCCTCAAAGCTTAAAATAATCGGTGTTACCGGCACAAACGGTAAAACTACTGTCAGCTATCTTATAAAAAGCATTCTTGAAGAGGCAGGCTACACCGTTGGACTTATAGGCACAAACGAAACAATAGTAGGTGACCGTGTTGTCCCGGCAATGCGCACAACTCCTGAAGCCCACAAGCTGAACAAACTCTTTACCGATATGCTGAAAATGGGTGCGCAGTATTGTGTTATGGAGGTTTCCTCCCACTCTCTTGAGCTTCACAGAGTCACCGGAATCCACTTTGTTGCAGGAGTATTTACAAATCTGACCCACGACCATCTTGATTTCCACATTACTATGGAAAACTATTTTTCTGCAAAAGCCAAGCTGTTTTCCATGTGCGAAACCGGAGTTATAAACATAGACGACAAATGGGGCAATGCCTTTGCGGATTCCGTTAAAGATACTCTTGTTACATACTCAATTGAAAAAGAATCAATGAACCCTGCAGAAAATGTGCATCTGCTTCCTGCCGGGAACGAATTTGACCTTGGCGGCACTCATTACACCATGAAAATACCGGGCAATTTCTCAGTTTATAACGGTCTTGCGGCAATTTGCACCTGCAAGGCTCTGGGGGTTTCTCCCGATGTAATTTCACGCGGGCTTGCAGGCTCTCCCGGTGCGAAAGGCAGAGCCGAGGTCGTAGATGTCCCTGCCGAATTCAAGGTTGTCATTGACTATGCCCATACTCCCGACGGCCTGCTTAACATTCTTACAACCCTGAAAAAATTTGCTCCCGCAAAAATTTTGTGTGTATTCGGAGCCGCAGGCGAAAGAGACAGCGCAAAGCGTCCTGAAATGGGCGAAATTGTCGGCACTTATGCTGACCTTGCCATAATTACAGCCGACAATCCCATAAATGAGGACTTAACTCTCATTTGCCGTCAGGTAGAAGAGGGTTTAAAGAAAACAGCTTGTCCTTACAGTATTGTTTATGACCGTGAGGAAGCTATTAAAAAAGCACTTTCGGAGGCCTTGCCCGGTGATATTGTTCTTCTTGCCGGCAAAGGACACGAAACCTATCAGCTCATAGGAGACGAGAAAATCCCGTTTTCCGAAGAAAAAATTGTAAAAGGCTACTTTGAAGGCTAAGGAGGTTACCTCTGTGATTATACCAATGCAGATTTCAATACCGTTTATTTTGACATTTCTTGCCGCACTTGTTTGCGGAATAATAATTGCTCCTCCCTGTATCCGTTTTTTAACCAGACTCAAATGCGGTCAGGAAATCCGTGACGAAGGACCTGAATGGCATAAAGTCAAAAGCGGAACTCCTACAATGGGCGGTATGATTTTTATTCTTTCGGGTACTGTATCGGCACTTATTGCAACTCTTCTCATAAACGGTAAAATTGACCTTAACGCCATTATGCTCATATTTCTGAGCGTTTCCTTTGGGGTTGTAGGCTTTGTTGATGACTTTATCAAAGTTAAACTCAAAAGAAACCTGGGACTTACCGAAATTCAGAAGCTTCTGTTACAAATTGCCGCTTCCATACTTTTTGTATGGGTACTCCGCGGCACTCTTGTAAGCACAGAGCTTATTATTCCCTTTGCAGGCATCAGCGTACAGCTTGGCTGGTGGTATCTTCCCCTTGCAGTGCTTGCAATTATAAGCACAGTAAATGCGGTTAACCTTACCGACGGTCTTGACGGGCTTGCCTCCTCGGTTACAATTGTTGTTACCATGTTCTTTGTTTTTGTTGCATATTTACAAAATCTTATTTCAATTTCCGTCTTTGGGTGCGCTATGCTTGGCGGAGTTGCGGCATTTCTCATTTTCAACAAATACCCCGCAAAGGTGTTTATGGGTGATACCGGCTCACTTTTTCTGGGCGGTGCACTTTGCGGAATGGCAATTCTCAGCGGCACTCCCCTTTTCCTTATAATCAGCGGTGGAATATTTGTTGTTGAAGCTCTTTCGGTTATAATTCAGGTTGCTTCCTTCAAACTTACCGGCAAAAGAGTTTTCAAAATGGCACCGCTTCACCATCACTTTGAAAAATGCGGTTTTAAAGAAACAAAAATCGTTATTATATTTACTCTGGTTTCCTTATTGCTTTCATTAATTGCATTCGGCGGATTCATAATTTATTTAAAATAAATCCGCAAAACCTTTTGTGTGTTTGAGGAGGGTTAACCTTGGCAAAAAAAATCCGTTTTAAATTCCCTTCGGGAAGAATAGACATTGAAATGTTCTCCATAATTACCATTATGGTGCTTTTCGGTCTTATTATGGTAGGCAGTGCAAGCTCTGTCACCGCTCTTTACAAATTCAATAACAGTATGCACTTTTTAAGCAAACAGATTATTATTGCCATTGCAGGTTATGTGCTTATGCTGGGCATTTCTCAGATTGACTATCACATTCTCACAAAACCTCCCGTGCTTATTACTACATACTCCATTGTATGGTTTGCTATGCTTTATGCCGGTCTTTTTGGCGAGGATATCAACGGTGCAAGGCGTTGGATAAGCATTGGCGGTATGACAGTTCAACCCTCGGAGCCTGCGAAAATTGTACTGATTCTTGTTGTGGCGTACATATGCTCAAAGCAGGCAAAAAAATCTCTGGACAGCTTCAGCGGAAGTGTGGTGCTCTATATGGGTATTATAGGCATTACAGCGGTTCCGCTTCTTATTGAAAAACACAAGAGTGCCACAGTAATTTTCGCTCTTGTAACAGTTACCATTGCCTTTCTTGGCGGTGCACGACTTAAATACTATCTTATAATGGCACCTATAGGTCTGGGCGGTCTTGTACTCTGGTTTCTCAAGGACGAATACAGCCGCCGCCGTGTGCTCAGTATGTGGAATCCCTTTGTGGATGCCCGTAACTCAGGCTATCAGGCTGTACAGTCTCTTTATGCCATAGGCTCAGGCGGTATATTCGGTCTGGGTTTCGGCCGGAGTCAGCAAAAAATAATGTATATTCCCGAGCCTCAGAACGACTTTATTTTTTCAATTATCTGCGAAGAGCTGGGTATGGTTGGTGCAATTGCCGTTATAGTTCTTTTCATATTCTTTATGTTCCGTGGCATTAAAATTGCCGCAGAAGCTCCCGACAAGCTTGGAAGACTTATTGCCCTTGGCTTAACCGCACTTATTATGTTCCAGTTTGTAATTAACATTGCCGTTGTTACGGCACTTTTCCCCGTAACAGGCATGCCTCTTCCCTTCTTTAGCGCAGGTGGAACAAACCTTCTGTTTACACTTGCAAGTATGGGACTTTTACTGAATGTTTCGAAACAGTCTACAAAAAAATCGGCAGGCCGCAAAACCAATAAGGAGAGATAAACTATGCGTATACTTTTTGCCGCAGGGGGTACCGGTGGTCACATAAACCCTGCCATTGCAATTGCAAAACAGTTCCGTCAGAATCATCCGGACTGCGAAATTCTTTTTGTGGGAACAAAAAGAGGTCTCGAAGGTAAGCTTGTCCCCCGCGAAGGTTTTGACATAGAATTCATTGAGGCAGCCGGCTTCAGGCGTAAAATTACTCCTGAAAACATAGTTGTTGCATACAAAGCCTTTACAAGTATGCTTAAAACCGGTAAAATTCTGAAAAACTTTTCTCCCGACCTGGTTATTGGCTGCGGTGGTTATACAAGCGGCCCTGTTGTTCTTGAGGCGGCGCTGAAAAAAATTCCCACACTCATTCATGAGCAGAATGCTTTTCCCGGTGTCAGCAACAAAATGCTTGCCTCAAAGGTAAAAACTGTTTGTATAAGCTTTGAGGATACGGAAAAATATTTTACAAAAGCAAAACGGGTGGTTTATACCGGCAATCCGGTAAGACCTGCATTATTTAACCTTTCAAAACAGGCGGCACGCCTTAAGCTTGGCATTGATGACCGTCCTCTTATTGTTGCCGTAGGCGGAAGCCTCGGTGCTTCAACCATAAACAATCAGATGCTTGAGTTTATAAAAAATATGCCCGAAAATGTGCAGATTCTGTGGGCAACGGGAAATCGCGAATACGATGAAATAATGAGCCGACTCGGAAGTGTTCCCGGAAATGTCTCAGTTTCACCTTACATATACAACATGGATGAGGTTCTGCCTGCTGCAGACCTTGCTATTTCCCGTTCGGGGGCAATTACCATAACCGAGCTTTGTGCAACCGGTACACCCTCAATACTCATCCCTTCTCCCAATGTGGCGGAAAATCACCAGGAGGTTAACGCCCGTACTCTTGAAAAGCGCGGTGCGGCTGTTGTAATATGCGAACGCGAGCTTGAGGAGGGACTTGTTTCAAAAAAGGTAAACGAGCTTCTTGAAAACCCTGAAACATTACAAATAATGAGCAAAAATGCTTTTGCCATGTCAAAGGCTGATGCACTTGAAATAATATACAACGAAGGAATGAAGCTGCTTTCAAAGTAACAGAAACATCCCCTCCCGGCATATTATGTAACATCTCATAAAATATGCTGTTTGGAGGTTTGTTTCTTAAATGAGCGTGTATGTGGTAAAGGGTGAAATTCCACTGCGTGGCGAGGTGCGGATTGGCGGAGCAAAAAATTCAGTTTTGCCCATTATGGCCGCATCTATGCTGAACCTATCCGAAACCGTACTTTTTGACTGTCCATCAATTCGTGATGTGGACATTTCGGTTGATATACTCAGAAGGCTCGGCTGCAAAGTTTCCAGAGACGGAAACACAGCCGAAATCAACGCCTCAGGAATAAACAATTTTGAAATACCTCCCGACCTAATGAACAAAATGCGTTCCTCCTTTATTTTTCTGGGAGCAATGCTTTCGGTGGGAGGAAAAGCAGTTTGCGGATATCCCGGCGGCTGTGAGCTTGGTGCGAGGCCTATAGACCTGCATCTGAAGGCTTTTAAAAAGCTGGGAGTAACCTACTGTGAGCAGGGTGGTTGCATAATATGTGACTCCTCCCGTTTTAAAGCAGGCAAAGTGGCTTTGGATTTTCCTTCGGTAGGAGCCACCGAAAACATTATGCTTCTTGCCTGCAGACAAAAAGGTACAACAACAATAATCAATGCAGCGCGCGAGCCTGAAATTATTGACCTTCAGGAGTTTCTCAATTCTATGGGTGCACACATTTCAGGTGCAGGCGGAAACAAAATAAAAATTGAAGGAGTTGCGTCTCTGCACTCCGTAACAAAACGCATTATGTCCGACCGCATTGTTGCGGCAACCCTGATGTTTGCCGCTGCCTCCACAGGCGGAGCAATAACTCTGAAAAATGCAGACTGCCAGTATCTGGAATCTGTAATTTTACTTCTTCGCGATTGTGGAGCGGATATCTACACCCTTTCCGACGGGCTTGAAATAAAATGTCCTTCCAGGATGAAGCCGGTGGATCTGCTTCAGACTATGCCCTATCCCGGATTTCCTACAGACGCACAATCTCAGGCTCTTGCGGCTTTCACAACAATGAATGGCACAAGCATCATAAAAGAAACAATTTTTGAAAACAGATTCAATCAGGTATCCGAGCTGAAAAAAATGGGGGCAGACATAACCGTGAGCGACCGTACCGCTATTATACGCGGTGTGGAAAAGCTAAGCGGTGCCCATGTTTATTCACCGGATCTGCGCGGGGGTGCAGGGCTTGTAATTGCTGCACTCGGTGCCCGGGGTACATCTGTTATTGACAACATCCATTACATAGAGCGCGGCTACGAAAACTTTGACAAAATGCTCTGCACACTGGGAGCTGATATACATAAAGAAAACAGAACGGAGGCAATATATGGGTAACATTACCAAAGGTAATTTCGGGAACGGACAGAGAAGACTTGAAGCCCGAAAAAAAAGAAAAAAAATATTTATAACGCTTTTGTGCATTACCGTGTTTGTTATTGCCTTGTTTCTTTCACCTCTTTTCAATATCAGAAGTATTGAAGTTGTGGGTACAGAAAAGCTCACTCCGGACTATGTCACCGAAAAAGCCGGGCTTACCACCGGTATTCACATAACGCGTGTTGATTTGAAGGAGGTTGAAAGCCGGCTTTCCAAAACCCCCTGCATTTCATCTCCCAGGGTCAGCTATGTTTTCCCTAACTCGCTGAAAATAACCATAACTGAAAAAATGCCTGTTGTGTACTACGGCTTTGCTGACGGATATGTGGGTATAAACGCAGACGGAGTGGTTACCGATATTGTTCAGGACAGAACCATCACTCTCCCTGTTGCAGAGGGTATAACCCTTACCTCTTATGCCATTGGAGAAAGACCCTCCACGGGTGCAACCCCCACCGCCAGAATTGATGTTCTTACCGAGGTTGCAGGAGCAATTTACAAGGCAGAGCTTTCCGGACAGATTTCTTCAATAAATGTGAACGAAATCACCAACATAATTCTTACCTCAGCCGACGGAAGCACCGTAAAGCTGGGTACTACCGACAAGCTTGAATACAAGCTCAATGTTTTAAAAGGTATTTTTGGTAATTCCGAATACAACCACGACAAAGGTGTAATTGACCTTTCATCCCCTGAAACAGGGTTCCCCTTTGCCGTAGAATAACGAAAGGGGCAAAAAAATGAAATTACAATCCTCCACAGTTGCAAAACAAATTGCTTTGACGCTGATTTGTCTTCTTTTAGGTTTTGCAATAAGTCTTCAGCTGAAAAGTGTAAGGTTTAACCGTTCTCTTTCTTCCGAAAATCTTCGTGCTCAGGAGCTTCAGACCCTTCTGAACAGCGAAAAAGAAAAGAACGAGAGCCTGACAGCCGACCTTGAAAGTGCAAAAGCACAGCTTGCAGAACTGCGCAAAAACACCGATGAATCCTTCGTTGCCGTTGTTGGTGAACAGCTTGAAAATGCTGAAAAATTAGCCGGAATGGTGGCACTTAAGGGGCCCGGAATAACCGTAACCATGAGCGATGCCAAGAAAAACAACATAAGTATGACCGGTGACAGTGCAATTATTCACGATTCAGACATCCGAACAGTTGTAAACGAGCTTTTTGCCTCAGGTGCAGAAGCCGTTTCAATAAACGGTGAACGGCTTGTTTCCACAAGCTCTATCCGTTGTGTCGGACCCACTGTACTTGTTAACAACACAAGGCTTAACACACCTTTTGAAATTACTGCAATAGGTGATGCTAAAACCCTTGAAGCCGGTCTTATTATAAAAGGCGGTGTTGTAGATACCCTTACACCATGGGGCATTGACATAAAAATTGTTCAGCACACAAAACTGGAAATCCCCGCATATTCAGGGGTTACGACATTTAAATATGCCGAGCCCATTGAAACTCAGAAAACTCCCGGAGGTGTTCATCAATGATTTTTCCAATATTAGGATTGATTGGCGGTGTAGTTATCGGGCTTTCCCTGAACATCATTGTCCCGCCCGGGTATACAGTATATCTGGCAATGGCGATTCTTGCAGCACTTGACTCTGTTTTCGGAGCCTACCTTTCCACCCTGAACAACAATTTCAAGCTCAGCATTTTTGTAACGGGCTTTTTCGGAAACGCGCTCATAGCAGTTGCTCTCACCTTCATAGGAAATCTGCTGGGTATGGATTTCAGCCTTGCTGCAATTGTTGTTTTCGGTGCAAGACTTTTCAATAATTTTGCAACAATCCGTCGAATTACAATAAACAAATATCTTCATAAAAAACAGGATTAAATAAAAATTCAAAAAAAATATACTTTTTTTCAAATGGGTCTTGTTTTTTGCAAAAATATATAGTATAATATAATATATATGTAAATAATCCACTTAAGAAAAAGGGGGAAAAATAAATGTTAGAATTGGAAACTGTTTCCAGCAATGTAGTAGTTATGAAGGTCGTAGGTGTCGGCGGCGGCGGTAACAATGCTGTTAACCGTATGATTGACTGCGGTCTTAAGGACATTGAGTTTATTGCTGTAAATACAGATAAACAGGTACTTATTAACTCTAAGGCAATCACAAAAATTCAGATAGGCGAAAAAATCACAAAGGGTCTTGGCGCAGGTGCCAACCCTGAAATCGGTCAGAAAGCGGCTGAAGAAAGCCGCGAGGACATTATGGCTGCACTTAAGGGTGCAAATATGGTGTTCGTAACCGCAGGTATGGGCGGCGGTACAGGTACAGGTGCAGCTCCTGTAGTTGCTTCCATTGCTAAAGAGATGGGTATTCTTACCGTTGGTGTTGTTACAAAGCCCTTCACAACAGAAGGCAGACGCCGTGCAATTCAGGCAGAAGCTGGTATTGAAGAGCTTCGCAAGGCTGTAGATACTCTTGTTGTAATTCCCAACGACCGTCTTCTTATGATTTCTGATAAGCACACAAGCGTTCTTGAAGCATTCAAGAGTGCCGACGATGTTCTTCGTCAGTCCATTCAGGGCATTTCTGATGTTATCCGTCAGGAGGGTGCAATCAACCTTGACTTTGCCGATGTTAAGGCAGTTATGAAGGACCGTGGTCTTGCTCATATGGGTATAGGTCACGCAAAGGGCGAAAACAAATCTGAAGAAGCTGTTAAAATGGCTATCAACAGTCCCCTTCTTGAAACCTCCATTGACGGTGCAAAGGGCGTTCTTCTTCATGTTACCGGTGGTGCTGAGCTTTCTATGATTGAAGCTAACGAGGTGGCTGAAATTGTTCAGCAGCTTGTTGATATTGATGCAACCTTCATTTACGGTATGGGCATTGACGAAAACCTTAAGGATGAAATTGTGGTTACTGTAATTGCTACAGGCTTTGATGCTAACCAAAAGCCTGCAGAACCCAGAAGTCCTTTTGTTAATCCTTTCCCTCCTGTGCAGGTTAATACAACTGTTTCTGCTCCCGCAGAAGAGCCTGCTCCTCAAAAAAAGGGAGACCCCGTCGGTGACTTCATAAATCGCTTTGGTTCATCCAAACAGCAGTACACCGGTGTTACTCCTGCTGTTACACCAGAAACAAATACCACTGAGGAAACCGATCCTAACGAAATTAAAATCCCTTCCTGGCTCAGCGGTAACAGAAACTAATTTATAAATTACCGGGCCGTGATTTTTCACGGCTCTGTTTTTTTAAAAAAATGAATGTATTAAACTTTATTACGGACATTATTTTTCCGCCCCGTTGTTTATTTTGCGGCAAATATATGCCTGAATGTTCTTCTGTGCTTGTTTGCGAAAAATGTAGAAAGACGGTATATGCTTTTACCGGTAAATGTCTCCGTTGCAACTCAGATTTTGAATACCGCGAAGGTCTCCCCTATTGCAACACCTGTAAATCTGCAAGGCATCCCTTTGACGGAGTGGTTTCCTCATATTTTTATTCTCACGGTGTAAACAGAGCAATAATTGAACATAAATTTAATTTTAATTTCAATAATTCCAGAACTCTGGCGGTTGAACTTTCCCGTTTGTTACAGAATGTTCTGAAGGATAATATGCTTCCTATTCACATTGTTCCCATTCCTTCCGACAGAAAGCGTATATGGGCACGCGGCTATGACCCGCTTTTTGAAATTGCAGAAGAAATTTCAGCAACTTCCGGGTTTCCTCTGCTCACAGACGTACTGGTTAAACACAAAAATATTCCTCAGCAAAGTACTATTTCCTCGGTGCGTCAGCGTATGAGGAATGTAAGAGGTTGCTTTTCCGTAAAAAACAAAGAACATTTGAAGGACAAAGCGGTTGTTCTTCTTGATGATGTATACACCACCGGAGCAACTACACGAGAATGTGCAAAAATTCTTCGCCGTAACGGCTGCAAATACATTTTAATTGCCACAGTTGCAATTTCAGAAACTTTCAGAAGGTGATTTTCCAATGCTTGACGCAATGATAAAATTCATATTATTAATACAAAACCTTTCATCCCCTGCGTTGGACCTTTTTCTTACCGGGTTTAATATGCTCAGCCAGCAGTATTTTCTCGTGTTGCTTGTTGCCGCAATCTACTGGATGTGGGACAAGCGCAGGGGGGAACATATGGCGGCTTCTCTTATTTTTACCGTGTGTCTGTCCTGCGGTATAAAAGGTGCTTTTGCCCTTGACCGGCCTTATATCTATGACAGCCGGGTAATTTCCGCTAATGAAAATACTGGTCCGGGATATTCCTTCCCTTCGGCAGACAGTGCAGCAGCGGCATCAATTTCCACTACCGTTTCAACATGGACAAAAAAACCGGTTTTCTGGGCACAACTTTTAGTTTACACTCTCCTTATAGGCTTTTGCAGGATGTATTTCGGCTTACATTATCCCACCGATGTTCTTGGGGGATACATTATAGGTTTTATTATATCAAACCTTATAGGTCACGCAATGAAAAAGCTTAAAAGCATGAGCATTTTTTACGGTATTTCGGCACTTATTCTGCTGAGTTTTTCATTCTTTCCGAACCAGCAGAAGGATTATTACAACTCCATTGGGCTTATGCTTGGCGCGGTTGTGGGCATTTTAATCGAACACCGTTTTGTACATTTTGATTACAGCATAAGTACAGGCAGAAAAATTCTTCGATTTGCTCTTGGTCTTTTTTCCCTTGTGATTATCGTGGTTTTTACTCATCTGTTTTTTCCCGATAACAACTTTTTCTATGTGTTTGATAAATTTCTGCTCACCTTCTTTGCTACAGGAATTTATCCTATGATTTTCAAAAAATTTAACTTTTAAAAAAATGCCTTACAGATTTCGCCACAGCCAGATAAGGAAGTATTGTCCTGAAAATCGTCTTTTTGTCGAATTCCTGCGTTAAAAAATGCTCATATCCGTCAGGATTATGTGCATTTTTCGCCTTGAACTTCATACAAAAATTTCGATTTCAGGATGCAAAAGCAGTTTTGAATATCAGATTTTTATATTTAGACAAAGAACAAAAATCCCGTAATACTGCCGTATTACGGGATTTTTTGATGTAGTATAAATTAAAAATATGGCTTCAAAACCAAAACTGCCTTACCTGGTTGTGGCGTTT
>JAZQCS010000141.1:0-7682 GCA_045546415.1 Clostridia bacterium
TAACAAGCACTCCGGCAAGACAAGGCATGGGAATTTTACCAACAATACCACCCAGGAACAAGAGCATAGCAGCAACACCAATGTATGTATAACACCCGCAACCGGTGTTTTACCACCATTATTTATATTGGCCATGGTACGCGCTATGGCACCCGTTGCAGGAATACCACCAAAAAGACCTGAACAGATATTTCCCGCACCCTGAGCTATAAGCTCTGTGTTGGAATTATGCTTATCGTTAATCATACCGTCGGATACCACGCAGGAAAGCAGTGATTCAATTGCCGCAAGTATTGCAATGGTAAATGCTGACGGTAAAAGTGTTTTTACTGTTTCAAAATTCACGTCAGGCACAGAAAACGCAGGAAGAGAGCTTGACAGTTCTCCGAAGGTACTTCCGATTGTTGCAACCGGCAGATTAAAAACTTTAACCATAGCAATACCAACAAAAACAGCTATAAGTGAGCCGGGGATTTTTTTGCTTATTTTCGGCCATATAATAAGAACACCAAGACAAACAGCACCTACAAGAATTGCCCACCCGTTAACGGTAGATATATTTTTCACTACCGCTTCCGCCTTTTCAATTGTTTCAACGGTGTGTGTTCCTTCCGGATATGTAAGTCCCATAAAATCTTTAAGCTGACCTATGGCAATTGTTACGGCAATACCTGCTGTAAAACCGGTTGTAATGGTTGCCGGTATATATTTTATAAGTGTTCCAAGCTTTAAAACGCCCATAAGAATAAGAATTATTCCGGCCATTATAGTGGCTAATACAAGACCTTCAAGCTTATAGGTTGCCACAATACCTGCAACAATGGTAGCAAAGGCTGCTGTTGGACCCGAAATGTTAACTCTGCTTCCGCCAAGTGCCGCAATAACAAAGCCGGCAACAATTGCGGTGTAAAGACCCTGTTCGGGAGCAACTCCCGATGCAATTGCAAGTGCAATGGAAAGTGGCAGAGCAATTATTGCAACAATTATGCCTGCCACAAGGTCAGACACAAGCTGTTTACCTGAATAAGATTTAAATGATTCAATAAGTTTAGGATAAAAGGTTTTCATAACATCCTCCCAGAGTTATATTTTATAGGCTTTTTCTGTTGGAATTGCAAACACGGTTCCATTGGCTTCCGAAGTTATTCCAAACTGGCTGTTTACATTTTCCATTATCTGTTTACTTGTTTTCTGAGGTGCGAGGATACAAAGAATTTCCCGTTCACCGTCAATTTTTGCGTTACCCAGAGCGGCAAGCTGTTCTACATCGGCAAGTCTGCCTTTAATTACTGTTCCACCCGTTGCACCCTCTTTTCTTGCAACCTGCATTACATCATCGGCATAGCCCTCATTAACGGAAATAATAATTAAATTGTTATGGTGTTCATTTTTCATATTTTCATTTCCTTTTTCAAAGTTTGTGTTTGTATTATAGCTCAAAAGCTCGCTGAGAACTCTGCTTACAGCAGAAATCTTCATTATAATCATCAAACCGCCATACTTGTTGTGGCTTTCAAAGGTTGTTCCGAAGTTGGACATCATTTCCTTCACCGTATTTTCCGCACCAAGACTTATAACCACATCCTTGTCATTGGTACCAAGCCCGAAAATATCCATCATTTCGGTTGGCGCTGTGCCCAGCCCCACACATTGAAAGTTCATTTTTATTCCGATTTCGCCTAATTCTTTAATGAGCTTTTTACCTTTATCCCGTTCTACTATTGACAGCAGAACCATAGGCCTTTTATTCATCAGTTTCATCCTCCTCATCAAAGAATATTATGTCATCCTCGGTTTTGCTTATTTCGGTATGAAGCTTCTTAAGCTTGCGTACATGGGTTCTCCGTTCATAAAGACCGAGAATCTGAATGGTAATAAGGGGCGACATTGCTATCATTGCCACAATACCAAAAGCATCGGTCATAACATTTCCACCAATAGCCTCGCAGGCTCCCATTGCAAAAGGAAGCATAAAAGTAGAGGTCATAGGTCCGCTTGCAACACCACCCGAGTCAAAGGGAATACCTGTATAAATCTGCGGCACAAAAAAGCTTATAATAAGTGATATGGCATAACCAAAAATCAAAAAAGGAATTATCGGTATTCCCGTAAGAACACGAAGCATTGAAATACCAACCGAAACCGAAACGCCTATTGAAAGTGCAACCGCAACAGATTTTTGAGAAATTGCACCGTTTGTAATTTCACTTACCTGCCTTTTGAGGGAATGTACCGCCGGCTCGGCAGATACCACAAAATAACCCATCATCATACCTATAGGTATAAGCATGAACTTAAATGTGCTGCCTGCAATTTCCGCACCAATCAGCCTTCCTGCGGGCATAAACCCAACATTTGCACCCGTCAGGAACAGCACAAGACCTATATAAGTATACACAAAACCAACCGACATTTTAAGTATGCTGTGCACATAAAACCTTCTTGTGAAAAGCTGGAAAACAACAAAAACAAGAACTATCGGACCAACTGCAATTCCTATTTCCTTTGCATAAACCGGAAGAGCCATTGCAAACTGTTTAAATGCCTCGGTGGTAGTCAGCACACTTGTTATTTCGTAGGCTGATGTAGCTGCCTGAGGCTTATAGAAAATGCTCAGCAGAAGCACCGATAAAATGGGACCTATGCTGCAAAGTGCCACAAGACCGAAGCTGCTTTCACCGGCGTGCTTACCTTTTTTGCCAAAGGCAAGACCGGCACCCAGCGCCATAATGAACGGAACTGTCATGGGTCCTGTTGTAACACCTCCGGAGTCAAACGCCGTGGGCACAAACTCTGCCGGAGCAAAGAACGCAAGACCTATAATCAGAATATAAAAGAACCACAAAAGGTTTCTGAGAGGAATTCCCATTTTGTTTCTCACAAAGGTGATACTCAGAAAAATCCCTACACCGATGCCCACACAAACAATGAGTAATGCGTTGGGAATTGTAGGAACCTGTTCGGCAAGCACCTGTAAATCCGGTTCTGAAACCGTAATGAGAAAACCGAGAACAAAGCATACAACCAGCGGAAAAACAATTCTGTTGTTTTTGTTTAGGGATTTACCTATACCGTCACCTAAAGGCTCCATGGAAATCCCTGAGCCTACCGTAAAGAGGCTCATACCCAGAATAAGTAAAATTGTTCCAAAAATAAAAAGCACAAGAACGCCTGCCTCCAGGGTTACACAACTGACCGACAGCACAAGAACTATTATCGCTATCGGTAACACAGAGGACAGCGACTCTTTAATTGATGCAAAAATATGTGCCATAATGAATAGCTCCTATTTTTATTTTTACGCCTGATACAAAGCAACAAATACAGGCATAGTGATAATACATGCAAGCGTTGTTATAATGTTTATTGCAACCGCATAATCCGGCTGCTTGTTATTAAGCTGAGCAAACTGCATAATTGTTGCCGCTGACGGGGTCATACTCGCCAGGAACGAAACAAGAAGAATCTCTTCTGCGTTTGTCACGGAAACAGCCATACCCAAAAGCTTTATTATTACAAGTACAATTCCGGGGCAGATTATCATTCTCATAAGCAAAACAAGGTACAGCCTTTTGTTTGTTGCCGTTTCTTTAAATTTCACCTCAGCTGCAAGCATACCTGCAATAATCATTCCCACAACACCAAGCATACTTCCGAGAGAGGAACAAACCTCTTTTGCAATACCGGGCAGCCGAAAGCCCGAAACCATAAAAACCATACCAACTGCTATTGCTATTATATTCACATTAAGTATTATTTTTTTTATGTTCATCTTCTTTTCGGAAGAAAACAAGCGGATTCCGTGTGTCCACAAAAACAACAGTTGGACCGACATAAAGGCACAGCTGTATATTACCCACTCATCCCCGAGAACATATGAAACAATGGGGATAATAAGGTTTGCCGCATTTGAATACATAACAGAGGCTCGTTCCACGCAGGTGCTCTTAAAAGCTTTTTTGAATATTATATCAATAACAAGAAGCACAATATGTATTATTATTGCAGCAGCAAAAGCAAGCGCCAGTCCTTTTATGATATCTGATGTAATATCAACATCAAAGGAGTTTATAATTGCCGCAGGCATCAGCAGATAAAGAGATATTTTTGAAAGCACCTTACTATCCCGGCTGTTGATTATTCCGCATTTTACAAGAACATATCCCAACAGCATTATTATGCCGAGCTGCAATATTTTGTATAACAATAAAAACGGAATCATAAATTACTCCCTTCCATTTTAAAAGGCTTTTCCGCAAGAAGAGGCCCCGCAGCAGGCGGTGGTGAGATTTAGATTGCAAATCAAACTTGTTTGATTTTGAATTCGTTATCTGTTTCCACCTCATCCACCTCAAGCGGTCCCCCTTCCCCTCAAGGGGAAGGCTTTTTTGTCCCTTGTATATCAAACATTATGATTTTGTCAAGTTAGGAGAACAGTGAATAATAGGACCTATTATTTTTCGTCCAATTTTTCAACTGTTTTTCCTTTAGCACTTTTCCTTAGAACCTGCGAGAATACTGAATTTTCTCTCCATTATATTATATCACATTTCTTACACTCTGACAATAGATTTATCAAAACTTAAACATTCATTTATCACTTTAGGACTTGAAACATTTATATTATATAATTTTTATTTTATATTTATAGTGTTATTATGTTCATTCCAAATAACAGTGTATCCTAATTCCTCAGAAAGAAATCTTAATGGTATCATTGTTCTGCTTTCCACAAGACGAGCCGGAACATCCATATATTTGCAAGAATCATTAACTTTTGCTCCATAATGGTCTATCTTTACAGAAAGCACCATATCATCTTTAGTGACAATAGCAGTTTGGTTTTGACCGTCCCATTCCACTACTGCTCCCATTTTTTCAAATAAGCCTCTTAACGGGATTAGTGTTCTGTCATTTTCCATTATTGGTACAACATCAAAATCTATCAACTCGCCATTATAGAACACTTGTGAAGGTGATTTTTCATATTCATAACCATACCGTGTTGAAGAAACTATTTGCCCATTAAAATCCTTGACTTCAAATGTGGATGTATTCATGTTGAAATCTGTATATATTGTATATTCACCATTTTTAAGTTTATCATTTTCATATATCCCAGATGCAACCTTAATTGTCTTTGGAGCTTCAGCTTTATTGTTATATCCTGTTATATATCTACAATATCCATTCTTTGCACCATTGCGTACTGTTTTCAGTTCATACAAAGCTGCTAAGTATGGTTGATGTTCTCTATAACCATAAACAACACCTTCATACTCACCATCTTTCATATAACCAAAATATGTCATGGATTGAAAGCCTGATGTTCTGACTATACCATTCCACTCATCATTTTGCATTTGTCCTGAAATTTGAGTCATTCCTTCAGTTACAGTTACCTTATCTTCTGCCTTTTCAAAAGCATTTTTTAATTCATTGGCTATTATAGAAATTTTAACGGTTTGTGTATTCTCGTTCCAAGATACATCACCGAAGGCTAACAATTCATCTGCTTGAATAACAATTCTATCTTCAATTAGATACGTGTTCGCCACTTTATCATTAACAATGACAGGAGTGGTGTTTTCATAAACAATCAAATTACCATTGGTATCTTTTTCATCATAAGAGCCATCAAAATACACTATCTCTTTTCTATCTAATTGAAATCCATTTGCTGCTTCATTAACAATAAAGCCATAATCAGATAGTTTCTCAACAGGCAAATACATAAAGCCATCAACAGCATAGCTTTCTATAAATAACCCGTCAATCGTGCAGACAATATTGGTTTCTTGCGTTTTTGCAACTTCTTTATTTTCCGCATATACTGTGTTAGAAAGAATAAAAGTTGCTAATAAAAGAAACAGTAACCTTTTCATTTCTATCTATCCCCCTTAGTGATTCTTACAGCATTGTATTCTTCATCCCATATCCCATTATATCCAAGCTGTTCAGATAAAAACCTAATCGGAATCATCGTTTTGCCTTTAATAATACGAGCCGGAACATCCATTTTTTTCGTTTCACCATCAATTATAACATCATTTTTATCTATTACGAATTTTATTTGATGCTTATCATTTTTCACAGTCGCTTCAGCTTTTTTATCATCCCATGAAACATCTGCACCCATCTTTTCAAACATAAATCTCATAGGTACAAGTATCCTGTGATTTTCATTTTGCAGTTCTACATCAGAAGCTAAAATTTGATTTTCATATATCACTTTAACACTCTTTTAAAGCTATTTGCATTTTTGATATAAAATCAGCAGTTCCGTGAGCATATTTCGATTCATGAATATTGGCGCCAATTGATGTTCCCGAACGCATAAGTTGATTTGTTAAAACACTTTCTCTTTTTGTTTCTTTTATGTCTTTGCACATATTTATAATTTCAACTGCAAAATCTTTTGCTTTATCAAGCATTATGCTTTCTGCCATATCTACACATCCAATCATTTTTAGCTAAATTTTGCAACAAGATGCAAAGCTAAATTATTCCGCTTCGCTCCACAGCAAAATTGTTTTTTCAAAACAGCTAAATTAAATTCGCCTCATAGCTGACCGAAGGTCAATTTAGCTACGAAGTAATTTAGCGTGCTTTAGCACATTTAGCTCGCCATCAGGCGAATTTAGCTGAATAGATTTAACTTTGTTAAATCTATTCTACCACAAAACCGTGTAATATTCAAGAGATTTTGCCGATTCAACTTGTTTTTATACACAAAAAACAAATTTTTTAAAAAAATAGCCCAAAATTTTTACTAATTATTTTTAAAAAAAGACTATACAAATAAAAAATTTTGTGGTAAAATATAATCAGGTAATCAATTTATCTTATAATAAAGGAGAATTTCTTATGCAGAAAATCTACGAAGGAAAAACAAAAGATGTATACTCTCTTGACAACGGCAATGTTATGCTTAAATTCAAGGATGACTGTACCGGTAAGGACGGCGTTTTCGATCCCGGTGAAAACTCTGTTGGTCTTACAATTGAGGGTATCGGCAAGGCAAATCTCGAAACCTCTATCCATTATTTTGAGCTTCTTAAAAAAGCAGGCATCAAAACTCATTATGTCAGCGCAAACCTTGATGATGCCACAATGGAGGTTCTTCCCGGCAAGGTGTTCGGTCACGGTCTTGAGGTAATCTGTCGTCTTGTTGCAACCGGCAGCTTTATCCGCAGATACGGCGAATATATGGAGGATGGAACTGTTCTTGAAGGCGGCTATGTTGAATGTACCTTTAAAAACGATGAAAAGGGCGATCCCCTTGTAACAAAGGAAGGTCTTGTTGCTCTTGGTATCATGAGCGGTGAAATGTTTGAAAGCATGAAGGAACAGACCCTTAAAATTACAAAAATCGTAGCAGATGACCTTAAATCCATTGGTCTTGACCTTTGGGATATCAAGTTTGAATTCGGTTACAACAACAATGAAGTTATCCTTATTGACGAAATTGCTTCCGGCAATATGCGTGTTTACAAGGACGGCAAAATTGTTGAGCCCGTTGAACTTACAAAGCTTATTAACAACAGATAATCAACAAATATCATATTAATGTTACAAAAACCGGATGTTAAACGCCACAACCAGATAAGGCAGTTTTGGTTTTGAAGCCATATTTTTAATTTATACTACATCAAAAAATTCCGTAATACGACAGTATTACG